>CADBRV010000073.1 GCA_902797185.1 uncultured Lachnospiraceae bacterium | reverse complement strand
TTTCCTGGAATGAACGCCCAGACCAGGATAAGTGCAATGACTGCAATTAAGTAAACCAGATAAGTATAGTTCCAATGGATGCCTGCCAGGATCCCGCCAAAGAACGTCATCATTCTAGTTGGATGATGATGTAATAAAAGGATTTCAGGAGCAAAAATCCATAGGTTAAACCCATCCTGGCAGGCGCTTCTCTCACAACGCAGGAAGGGCATGGGGAAAGCTTTTCCGATAGGCCTCATTGTCTCAACAAAGGAAAAAGCGGCCTTTTGACCGCCCTTTCCAAAAAAGAAGAATAAGAATTTTAATGACAGCGGTGACGCTGCATTCATCTGGATAATCATTTCATGAAGCGGAATTCCTTTTCCGAAACCGAGTCATATAAATCCGGCATAATCTCTTTAAGGCGTCTGCGTCTTACCCTCGAAACTCCGAGGACCACCAGAAGGATAAAGGCAAATAAGCCCAGCATCGGTCTGGAAACGACTCCTGCGATGGTATTCCTGCGGGCACCGACTACCATGGAACGTTCAGTATCTCCCTGCGGGAGCACTGTATTTTGTGCCACATAGGTGGAAAGGGCAGACACCAAAGTCTCTCCTGTTTCTTCTGCTGCAGCAGGATCTCCACCATTTTCCTGGATAATGCCTTCACCTGCGGATTGATACAAAGACTCCGCCATCACAACCTTATAAGAGCTGGTATTATCATCCAAATCCAGGCGGGTATGGTCTTCATCCGCTTTTTCGATCCAGTGGACCCTCTGCCCTGCCGGGGCAGATGCATCATAACAGAAACGGAAACCGGAAACCTGGCAGAACAGGCTTTCCCCATCTTCTGATTTTTCACGTACGATCTTTTCGGTAGAAGGATCTACCTGGATCTGGGATACTGCCTGCTCTAAAAGCTGCTTCATCTCATAGGGGGACATCGGAACAACAACAAGCTTTTCATCCTGCTGGAATACATTTGTTATATCATCTTTCGTAACAACGCCCTGGTTGATATCATTTTTCAGGAGGCTTGATTCTACAAACGCGAAATCACTTCCACAGGCAGAATTTACCGCGTCTGAAACAGCGCTTCCTAGATCGCATTGGGATGTAAAAGGCGTTTCAGAAAGAAAAGACCTTGGTGCCTGGTCCAACTCCCCGATCTCGCCCGCATACACATCAGTGGTGGAAAAGGGAAAGGCTGCGCCTGCAATAAGAAGAAGGAAGGATAATAATAACAATCGTATCCTATTCCCTGTAATACCCTTTGCCGTTGTGTTTTCTTTACTCAATATTTTCATATTGCAGCCTCTGCCTCTAGTGAATAATATGCACTGTCTTTCCTGCTTACTTTTTAACTTGCCAACTTATACATCCCTATATCCCTTTTTAGATAGCAGCATCCATCATGTAAAACATTAAGAAAGTATCAGGAATTCTAAAATAAGCCTTTCACGATAGATTACCAGACGTCATCAATCATGTTTAACAATACTAATGGCTCCATAAGGACATCAGATACAATCTGATATCCCATGAAATACAAGTTTCCGGTCAGACTTTCGCCAGGTCCCGCTCTTCCGTCTTCTTTTCCGGCTGTTCCTGACCACTGGTTGTACCATCTTTGTCCAAATAGTTAATCTCTTCCGCATAATGGCATGCGACAAAATGCTCCGGCATTACTTCCCTGTATACAGGATATTCGCTGCGACATTTGTCTTTCACATAGGGGCAGCGGCTGGCGAACCGGCATCCCGGCTTCGGGTTTACAGGGCTGGTCAGCTCGCCCTGCATGATAATCCTTTTATTCTGCCGATGGATGGACGGGACAGGGATTGCAGACAAAAGCCCTTTGGTATACGGATGGAGTGGCATGGAGAAAAGCTTTTTCGTGGGCGCTTTTTCTACCATAGAGCCTACATACATAACCAGGATGTCATTGGAAATATGCTTTACGACAGACATGTCATGGGTGACAAACATATAGGAAATCTTTTTCTCATCCTGCAGGTCCTGCAGCAGGTTCAAAATCTGTGCCTGGATGGATACGTCCAAAGCGGAAACCGGTTCATCACAGACAATGAACTGTGGGTCTACGCTGAGAGCCCTGGCAACGCCAATCCTCTGCCGGCGCCCGCCATCCAGTTCATGAGGATAAGCGTATGCATACCTTCTAGCCAGGCCTACTGTATCCATCAATTCGAATACCCGTTTTTCCAGCTCTTCCTTTCCATGACACAGATGGAAAGTACGAAGTGGGCTGGAAATCAGCTCGAATACGTTGTAACGTGGATTCAAAGAGGAATACGGGTCCTGGAAAATAATCTGCATTTCTTTCTGCAGTTCCCTGCGGTGTTTGCCTTTTACATGGGTAATATCTTCCCCTTCAAAATAAATCTTCCCATCTGTAGCTGGCAGAAGCCCCAGCACGGTCCTTCCTAAAGTAGATTTTCCACAGCCGGACTCGCCTACTACGCCCAAGGTTTCCCCCTTATTTAAGATAAAACCTACGTCATCGACCGCATGCAGCTTCCCATGGGGCGTGTCAAAATATTTTTTCAGGTGTTCTACCCTAAGGAGTTCTTCACTCATCTGCTTTCTCCCCTTTCTGTCCCTTTTCCAGGAAGTCATTTCCGGGATTTGATACCGGAAGGCCATGCTGGTAAGCCAGTTCATTTCCTTTTTCATCCGGGAAATACATTGGCACGCCTTTGTTTACATGATGGCACCTGCAGTAATGACCCGGACCTACTTCCTGAAGTTCCGCTTCTGCGCTCTGGCAGAGTTTGTCCGCATAGGGGCACCTGGGATTAAAAGCACACCCTTCCGGAAGATGGGACGGGTCAGGCATAAGACCGCGGATTGGCTTTAACCTTTCTACATCCTCATCCAAAGACGGAATGGAATTGAACAGCCCTTCTGTATAGGGATGGGCAGTATGGTCGAAAATATCTTCCAGAGAGCCATATTCCATAATCTTTCCGGCATACATGATGGCGACCTTGTCACAGGTTTCTGCTACAACGCCCAGGTCATGTGTAATCAGCAGCATGGCGGAATTAAATTTCTTTTTCAGGTCATTCATCATATCCAGGACCTGTGCCTGGATGGTTACATCCAACGCGGTGGTAGGCTCATCTGCCAAAAGCAGTTTTGGGGAACATGCCAATGCCATGGCAATGACAACCCTCTGCTTCATGCCGCCGGAGAACTGGTGGGGGTATTCGCATCCCCTTTCCGCTGGAATTCCTACAAATTCCAGCATTTCCCTGGCTTTTTCGATAGCCTCTTCCTTGGATACTTTCTCATGGATCTGGATGACTTCCGCGATCTGGTACTCCACCGTATAAATCGGGTTCAGTGCCGTCATCGGGTCCTGGAAAATCATAGCTACGTCAGATCCACGGTAGGCATGGAGTTCTGCCTCGGACATTTCCAAAACATTTCTTCCTTCAAAAAGGATCTCCCCATGTTCAATTTTTCCGGGAGGAGACTGGATCAGGTTCAGGATGCTGAGAGCGGTCGTTGTCTTGCCGGCACCGGTCTCCCCTACCAGCCCGAGGGTTTCTCCCGGATCAATTTCCAGGCTGATCCCATTTACTGCATGCACGGTCCCGTCCATTGTGTGAAACTGCACATCCAGGTCATTTATCTCCAATAAATGTTCACTCATTTTCACACACTCCTTACTGTTTCAGACGCGGGTCCAGCGCATCCCTAAGGCCATCGCCCATGACGTTAAATGCAAATACTGTCAGCAGGATCATAATACCCGGGAAAGTAATCATCGGCCAGAATGTAGTAATGAATTCCTGTCCGGCGCTCATGATGGAACCCCACTCACAAGTAGGAGGCTGCACGCCTAACCCGATAAAGGAAAGGCCGGAAATCTGGAGGATGTTGCCGCCAATCCTCATGGTGGAATCAACGATCAATGGGGAAAGCACGTTCGGGAGGATCTCGTGGAAGATGATCCTGCCATTACGTGAACCAGTCGCGCGGGCTGCTTCTACGAATTCCTGGGAACGGATCTGCAGGACCGTCGCGCGTATCATTCGTATACATGGCGCCACACCGCTGACCGCGATCGCGATCGCCGTATTTACAATACCGATTCCCAGGACAGAGGAAATCATGACCGCAAGGAGCATTCCCGGAATGCACATCAGGATATCGCAGATACGCATGATGATATTTTCGTATACGCCGCCGAAGAATCCTGCCGTAGCACCCAGGACAATCCCGATAATCAGGGAAAATACCAGGCTTAAAAGGGAGATCAGGAGGCTGACCCTGGTGCCGTAAACAGTACGGCTGAACAAATCCCTTCCGAAATTATCTGTCCCCATGATATGTTGCGCACTGGGCATTGCCAGCCTTTGGGTAGAAACCTGCGCCGGGTTATAGGGGGCAATCACATTTGCAAAAACGGCAATCAAAATCAGGATAATGGCAATTACCATTCCGACCATTGCCAGTTTATTCCGTTTGAACCTGCGCCAGACATCACCGGCCTGGCTGTGTTTTTCTAGGACTTCCCCGGAAGTCGTTACCTTACGCTTTGGCATCCTGCTTCTCCCCCTTTCTCTTAAGCCCTCTGCTCTTTCCACCAACATACTGGGACTTGATTCTCGGGTCTGCATATGCATAAGCAATATCGGTAAGCAGGTTAATGATACAGACGAAGAAGCTCAGCACTAATACGGTACCTTGGATGGCAGGATAATCCCTGGTGTTGATTGCAGTAAGGAGGAGCATCCCGATCCCTGGAATGGAAAAGACAGACTCGATGATGAAAGACCCACCTACTACCATGGTCAGCTGTGCACCGATTACAGTAATAATCGGGATCAAAGCATTACGGAATGCGTGTTTGAAAATAACATTTCTTTCCGCTACGCCTTTTGCCCGCGCGGTGCGGATATAATCCTGGTTAATAACGTCCAGCATGCTGGTACGTGTCATTCGGACGACCAGCGAAATGGGGCTCAGGGCCATACATAGTACCGGAAGGACCATGTATCTCCAACCACCCATGCCGCCTGCCGGGAACCACCCCAGCTTCAGGCAGAACACCATCATCGACATAAGTGCAACCCAGAAACCAGGTGCTGCGGAGAAGATGATTGCCAAAGTCGTCATCACATAATCAATAACAGAATATTTCTTTACGGCTGAAAGAATGCCGATCGCAACGCCGATTACAATTGTCACGATACAGCTCCATATGCCAAGTTTCAGCGTAATACCAATCCTGGAAAGGATCATTCCGGAAACAGGACGTTTCGTATCATAAGATGTACCAAGGTCAAAATGTGTGACTACCCCTTTTACGTAATCAAAAAACTGGATGACCACATTCTTATCCAGCCCCATTTGTGCACGTTTTGCCTCATAGGCTTCCTGCGTAAAATTGGAACCTAATGCTAATTTTGCCGGATCGCCGGGAATCATCTTATTAATCGCAAAGATAATAAGCAGGACTCCTAGAAGCGTCGGGATCATAATCAGCAGGCGTTTTACAACGTATTTTGTCATGAGAACCCCCTTAAATTAAGAAACGGCCTTTCCGCTACTGCAGAAAGGCCGCTGCTGCAAGCCAGTGATGGATCAGGTCCCGCTTTCTGTGAAATAAGCAGCCGGCTTGGCAAGTTTCAGGTTGCCAATGCACCCTTTTCCAACCGCGCTCTGGTCAAAGCTTGTAATCCTGTCATTGTAAGCAATGGCAGAAAGCGTTTCACAAATCGGAATCGCGTTGTAATTGTCATACAGCCACTGGTCTGCTTTTTCATATGCTTCCCAACGCTGGGATTCATCAACCGTATTCATGCCATCCTGCAGATATCCGTTGTAGGTTTCATCTTCTATGGACATGCAGGTGAACGGTGCGCGACTGGCAAAAGCGGACAGGCATACGTACGGTTCTTTGGTCGGGTTGCCACCATTGGTGGTCATCATCATGATGTCACCTTCGCCATCGATATACATGCCAAGGGTGGTAGCCAGATCATAGGTTTCTACGTTCACGGTGATACCGATTTCAGTCAGCTGTGCTTGGATTGCCTCTCCGACATCCGGCTGTGGAGAAACATCCGGGGAAAGCCAGGTCAAAGTGATTTCTCCATCACTGTAGCCTGCATCCTTCAGGATCTTCTTTGCGTCATCCGGATCATAGGTATATCCGTCATGCTTGGTGTAGCAGTCAAAGGTAGAAGCAAAATGGCTGTAAGCGGTCTTGCCCAGGCTTCCATAAGCGATATCCGTGATATAGCTCATATCTACTGCTTCCGCGATTGCCTGGCGTACTTTCGGGTCGGAAAGATACTGGTTATCCTCATTGAGCATCAGCAGGGATACATCGTTGTTTGATACATACTGTACGGTACCCTGGTTTCCTTTGTTTTCAATCTGGGAAACTGTGGTATCCCCGATGCCGTAAATAGCATCCAGGTTGCCGCTCTGGTAATCCATGTACATTGCAGTTTCATCACTGTAAAAACGAAGGGTGATCTGCTTTGCGTCATAGGTATAATCGTCTTTATCCCAGTAATCATCCCTCCTGGTGAAGGTTACATAGGAATCTTCGGAGTTATCTGTGATTTCATAAGGACCGGAACCAACGGGGGCTGTATACCAGATGGAATCAGAAGCTTCATGCTGCTCCGTAAAATCTTTTTCCATGATGGCAACATTCAAAGTACGTTCTGCCGGTCCATAAGGCTGTTTGTAAACCAAGGTCAGCGTCTTGCCATCATCAGAAACAGTAGTCTTATTAAAATCGATATTCTGGAAATACTGGTATTTATCGGTCGCCTGTCCCTGGTCAATGTAATTCTTCAAGGAAAACAGGACGTCATCCATGGTCATCTCATGACCATCAGAGAAGGTAATACCATCCTTCAAGGTCATAACCAAAGTCTTGTCATCTGTCCAATCCCAGGATTTTAAGATACGGGATGTATATTCTCCTGTCGTATCATCTACTTCAAACAGCTTGTCGTAAACCATTGCCTGTTTGATGAAATCGTTGTTCGAGTCAGCGGACGGATAACATGCATCATCCGAACCAACATAACCGATGGTAACCACTCCGTCTTCTTCCGTAGATTTGCCAAGCCCATCGGAAGTTCCCGCTGCTGTACCACTGGCAGTAACACTGTCTCCGGATGCCCCCGATCCTGAACCTGATGCGGAAGATCCTCCCGAGCCATCGCAGGCCGCCAGCGAAAGCGTCATCATTACACACAGCCCGATCGCTATTAGCTGTTTTTTCATTATTTTCTTTCCCTTCCTTTTCAAAACTTCTTTTTCCGACGTCCAAACTGTTTGAACCGCCAGTACAAAGATACCTTTCCTTCATTCCTGTTCCAGATGCCGTCTAAACCAGAGGGCCTAGCCCTTATGCCCCTCAACACAATGACCAGGTGATCCACATCTCTTGACCTTAAAATAGTCGATTTCAACAAAAAGGAAAATACCTTACATGTCCGAAAGCTTCTAGGGAAAAGGAGGGATTCTTTCCATTTGTAAACCTTCTTACTTTGAAGTAACAAAGAAAATCCCCGCACAGGTTTTCCTGTCTGACACAAATCGTAAAGTGTAAAACTTACGCTTGGTGCCAGGCAGGCTGTAACCTGCGCGGGGATTTTCCAATATACAACACTATTTGGAACTCTTCGGTCTTTTACTGGTGGAAAACGGCTGGTCCATCAGCTCCGAATCCTTTTCACGATAGCCGTGCCACATCTCCCCCAGAACATCTACAGAGATGCCCTTCCTTTTCATGTCATTCCAGCCCCAGTCATAGACCAGGTCCAAAAGTCCGATCAAAGACTTTCCATACTTTGTCAGGTTATACTGCACCCTGGGCGGCACTTCCGGGATGATAGTCCTGGTAATCAGCTCGTCTTCCTGCATTTCCTTTAAGTTCTGGCTCAGCACCTTTTGGGAAATTGGCAGCTGCTTGAAAAACTTGGAGAAATAGGTGCCATCATCAAACGCAATGGCACGGAGCAGGTAGGGCTTCCACTTATTAAACAGAAGCTTGACCATGTGGTTATACGGGTCATGGTCAATATCGAAAACTCCTTCTGTATCCGTAATATTCTTTAATGATTCCCGTTCCGCTGCATTGGACATGACTTTGTGCAGGAATTCTTCCTTTTCCTGGTCAGACAGCATCTGGATCCCTCCTCTCTTTCGAAAAACACTGCGGCATTTCCCGCTTATTCATCTTTTCCATCTTTTTCATAAAAATACCCCTTTCCCATCAAAAGAGATTCATGAATTATATCAATACTAGCATACCTATCCTCTGCCTTCAAATCAGGCCTTCCCTTGTTACCTCCTGGTTAGAAGATAACTAAATAGTGCGATATTTACATCTTTTCCCATCTTTTCTAAGGTAAAGAAAAGGAAAACAGGCGGATGGACATGCATTAAACAGTACAGACGCTGGTAAAAGGCAAAGCAAGATGCTTGTAAAATGCCGCTTCTTACTGACAACAGGATGCTGGCAAAAGCTGCTCTTTACCGGCGACAGGATGCTGGCAAAAGCTGCTCTTTACCGGCGGCAGAATGCTGGCAAAAGCTGCTCTTTACCGGCGGCAGAATGCTGGCAAAAGCTGCTCTTTACCGGCGGCAGAATGCTGGCAAAACGCTGAACGCGATTTTAATGATAATCTTCAGAACCTGTAAAATAGGCTGTTCATTTACAGCTGCCCATTTACAAAAAAGTAATAACCTATAAGAAAAATAAAGAGGGAGAGTATTATGTACCAAATCAAACCGTCCTGCAGCGGATGCCATACTTGCGAACTGGCATGTCCCATGCAGGCAATCAACTATGATGGTCCCAGATACCAGATCGACCCGGACAAATGCGTATCCTGCGGGTTATGCGAAACCCTTTGCCCAACCTGCTCGATCTATGACCCGGAGGAAAAGAAAACGGTAACGCCCCACGAAAAGATCGTGAAGGAATGCGACCTGGTGGTTTGCGGCGGCGGCACCGGCCTCATCAGCGCCATCAAGGCGGCGCAGCTGGGGCTCAAAGTCATTGTCCTGGAAAAAGCCACCCGTTGCGGCGGCAACACCGACCTGGCCCATGGATTTTTCCCAATCTACTCCAAGCTGCACGAAGAGCAGGGCATCGAAGACGTACGGGAAGAAGCCATTGACGTCATGGACGAACGTTCCGGTGGGATCCTGGGCAAAGACGTGCTGCGCACCGCGATTTACGGCTGCAGCGATTTCTTTGACTGGCTCCTGGAATTCCCGGAAACCAGGAAGGTTTATGCTGTGGAACCTTTAGGGGATAAGAGGGAAGCCGGGCCGATCTTCGGGCCAGCTGTAACCCATTTCATCCACAGGATTGACAATACCCACAGCCTCGACCCCTCCATCGGACCGGGCTGGGCAGGCAGCTATATCAAAAAGACCATGCTGGAAGCCATCCCCCAGCAGAAGCTGGATGTGGAGATCCTCCTGGAGCATGAAGCCAAACACCTCATTACCGATGAAAGCGGTGCCGTGACCGGCGTCATCGCCAAAGACCCGAGCGGGGAAACCGAAATCCACTGCAAGGCAGTCGTGCTGGCCACCGGCGGATACGGCATGAGCGATGAAAAGCTGGAAGAATACGCCGGCTTCTTTGACGTAGACCGTCCTGTAACCCGCTTCTCTGTCCCCAGCGATACCGGCGATGCCATCGACATGCTGCAGGAGCTGGGCGTAGAACCAAACCCGGACAGGATGTTCGTTTCCTTCTTCGGGCCGGCGCACCATCCTTACAGCTATTCCTTGTACCGCCTGATCGAAGAACCTACCAACCTTTCCGTAGACCTGGACGGCAGGCGCTGGCAGGATGAAACCGGCGGGCTTTTCACCGGCAGGATCAATATTGCGGGGCACCGCAGGGAATGCACCTGGAACATCTTTACCCAGGAAGAAATTGACCAAATTTTCCACAAATTCCAGAACGACCCGTCCCTGGAAGATGAAAAAGAATGCTACATGCATTACCAGGAACAGTTGGATGCGGAATGCCATTTCAAAGTCCCTGCCACAATGAAAGCCGGCACCATCCGGGAACTGGCCCAAAAGCTGCAGATGGATCCGGATGTCCTGGAAAAAACCGTAAACGATTACAACCATTTCTGCTTGGAGCAGGATGACGAAGAGTTCCATAAAGACCCGAAATTCCTCGTACCGAAGAAGAAAGGACCTTACTACGCTATTTATGCGCAGCGTTTCTCCGAGGCGGCCTTTGGCGGCCTTATGGTAAATGCCGAGTGCCAGGTCCTCCGCAACGACGGCTCCGTCATCCCCGGACTTTATGGCGTAGGGGACGCCACCAGCGCCATGCACCGGAAGGGCGAGCTTGCGGTCATCTCCGAGCTGACCTGGGCTGTCGCCTCCGCTTACCGCTCTGCTATTAATGCCGCAAAAGAAATGGAGGCCGCAAAATGATTAACGAAAATCCGAATATGTCTTTCGTCCAGACACCGATGCCGCAGCAGCCGCTTCCACAGCGGCTTGGGAATTCCGACGAGGTGGAGCTGGGATATACTGAAAAAGAAGCCATGGAGGAAGCAGCCCGCTGTTTAAACTGCCCGTACCGCTACTGCGCGCAGGAATGCCCGCTGCATAACAATATCCCGGAATTTACCGAACAGGTCCGCCTCGGGAATTTCGAAAAGGCCTGGGTAATCCTTTCCATGACAAATGAAATGTCTGAAATCTCCAGCCGGATCTGTCCCTGTGAAAGCCAGTGCGAAAGCCGCTGTACCAGGGGCATCAAGGGTGAGCCTGTAGCCATCGGCCGGATTGAGCGCTTTATTTCCGACTGGCATCGGAAAAACCATCCGGAACAGAAACAGCCGGCGGAGAAAAACGGCTACCATGCTGCCATCGTAGGCGGCGGCCCTGCCGGGATTTCCTGCGCTTATTCCCTTTTGATGGCCGGTTTCCAGGTTTCCATTTACGAAAAAGAAGCACAGCTGGGCGGCGTCCCGGTATGGGGCGTGCCGAATTTCGTCCTGCCTTCCAAGTTTATTGAGGAAAAGGTAGAGACCATCCAAAAGCTGGGGGCCAAGATCCATTTGAATACCGAAGTGGAAAAGGATATCACCCTTTCTGAACTGAAAAAAGAAAATGACGCCGTATTCGTAGCGATCGGCGCGGAACTCCCACGCGAGCTGCATGTCCCGGGCTCTGGACTGCCACGCGTACTGCAGGCCAGGGATTATCTCTCCGACCCGGAGAAATATCCGTCAAAGAATGTCTGCGTCATTGGTGGCGGGAATACCGCAATTGACGCTGCCCGTACCGCCCTGCGTCATGGTTCCGAAAGCGTTTCTCTGGTTTACCGCCGTACGGAGGAGGACATGCCTGCCGCTGGAAAAGAAATCTTTGAAGCCAAAGAAGAAGGCGCCATCGTTAGGACCCGGCTTTCCCCGAAAGCGTTCCTGGAAA
>CADBRV010000072.1 GCA_902797185.1 uncultured Lachnospiraceae bacterium | reverse complement strand
CCTGTCACGGCGGAGGTCACGAGTTCGAGTCTCGTACAGGTCGCGAGGGGCCCGCATTGCGGGCCCCGCTTTTTTTATGCCTTTTTTAGATTCTCAGCTTACATTTTTTCCTGCAATTGCATTTTCTGTATAGCCTCTTGCTTATTTATTATGTAAAAAGTGCTGCATATTATAAAAAAATATAGAAAAATATGTGTAAAGTGCTAATATTGTTATGTCGCATGATAAATATCGTCTATTAACAAAGGGGGATCCTTTCCTTGGATGGAGTAACAAGGGAAGGAGAGCAATCTGCTTTATTAGTTGAAGGAGGAAAAAGATGAGAAACAAGAAAGTTCTTTCGGCTTTGGCTGTGGGCGTTTCCTTGTCCATGGTCCTTGCCGCATGCGGTTCAGGCGGGGCAGCAAGCGGTACGGCAGCCAGCGGGACAGCCAGCGGCGCGGCTTCCGGCAACGCATCTGCGGATGCTTCTGGCAACGGGATCGGTTACAAGTGGGACAGCAGCAAGGATTCAGTAGGTGTTTATTCCATTACAGAATCCGGCGATGTCAGCCTGGCTAATGTAAAATATGGTGCTGACTATGTAGAGACATCTGCCAGCGGCGATGATACCATTAACTCCCCGTCCGCATCTTCCAACATTGTTTCTGTAGATGTAATGAAGGATGGAAAGAAGGTTCAGACCGTTTCCGCTGATAATGGCGGCGTCCTTTCCCTGGTAGAAGGCAAAGACGGGCAGGCGCAGTACCGTGACATCCTTGACTTGGTTGAGAGCGGTGAGAAAATTGACGCTTCTGACCTTACCTTCTATGAGACCGAAGTGACAGACGAATATTCTGAGCCTGGCAAGTTTATGAATATGGCAGGGCAGACAGCGCAGTACACCTATCGAACAGCTGCTTTGTTCAATGACGGGGAACTGTCCAAGACCCAGTCCATTACCCCGCTTTTTGATGATGACGCAATCGGCGAAGAAAGCGGAAACCCGACTGTGACAGGCAAGCTTGTTTTGAACGGGCCATTCTTTAACGGCATTATCGGTGCGGGCAGCACGAACCTTTCCCTGAAAGATATGGATATTACGGCTTCCGGTGATGGCGCCAACGATTTCCAGGGCGAGGGTGCGGCTGTTCTGGCACAGGATGATTCTAATGTGACCATTGACAGTTCTGTCATCAATACCCAGGGCGTTATCCGTACGGCAGCTGCTGTAAAGGGCAACGGTATTTTGAATATTAAAAATTCCGTGGTCTATTCCCAGGAAACAGCGGACACCAACAAGGAGTATGATTCCTTAGTCGTACCGATGATGAAACGTACCCCGTTTGCACTTGGTATCGAAGGTACGGTACGTACTACGAACGTTTTAGGCGCAGGGCAGGGCATCTATTCCGATTCCCTGATCGCTTCCTCCGGCTGGGGCGTGCTTTCTACTGATTCCGGTACCGGCTATGATAAGACCGGGACATATGCTTTGAATGTCAGCAACCTGACAGCCGGCATCGGCTCTATCGAAGTTGCGCAGGAAGGCAAAGATTATACCGCTACAAAAGAAGTAAACGGCACCACTTATGGATTTACCCAGGGCGGCAGCGGCTATGTAGCTTATGCAGACTCCGGTGTATTTGACAAGTTTGACAATGTCAAATTCTACAGTGATGATTATGACCAGATCATGGCAGCCGGCAATTCTTCCGCATACTATACCAATTCTGAATTGAATGCGGGCAGGATTGCAGTCATGACCCAGCAGAACGCAGGTGGCACCATTTCCATCAAGGCTTCCACTGTAAATGCAGGGGATACCGGCGTACAGATCAAATCCGGCGCGGCAAACGCAGGCTATACCAATGTCATCTTCGATAATGCCAAGATCAACCTGGGCACGGACCATGTATGGGGCGGCACCCTGGTAGAGCTGGTAGAATCCGATGACGCAGGCAACCCGGGCGTTACCGAATTTACCGTAAATGATACCGGCGACCAGGCTTCCGCAGATGCAGAGGCATTGGATGACAGTAACGCAACCCTTTCCAATGGCACCTACACCGGCAACATCTGGAACAATATTTATAACAATACCGAGAACCTGAATGTCACTTTGGACAATGCCGTTGTAAATGGCACGATTTCTTCCTCTTATGGCTATCACTGCGATGAGAAGGGGAACAGGATTGCCAACGGCACAGTGCTTACCGCATGCACGGAAGGCGATTACAGGACTTCTGATACAGAGACAGGCGAGTACAAGAAGATCGGCGCCCAGTATAACGTGGCAAACGAACAGGTTAACAACCCGATCAACCTGGACCTGAAGAACGGCTCAACCTGGAACGTAGTCCTTGCAGACGGTACCAATGGCGAGGCAGACGCATGCTACATCAACAACTTAACGGTTGAAGAAGGCAGCACCATCGATTCCAGCACCCCGGTAACGATCTATGTTTACGGCAAGTCTGATATCCAGGGCACAGTTGGCACCAATGTCACGATCGTAACGAAATAAATCCTTATCAGGATAGAAGATCGAAATGGAGATATCTTCCCTGGCGAGGAAGAGCCGGGGGGATATCAAATGTCTCGGTTGGAATATTCCTCTGATTGGGAACAGCAGCCAGTTAAAAAAGAAAACCTGGAGCGGCAGTGCTCCGGGAAAAAGGACACGGACGAAATCCCTGCCGGCATTTGCCGGTGGGGATTTTTTCTCAGGAAAAAGTCCGGTGGG
>CADBRV010000071.1 GCA_902797185.1 uncultured Lachnospiraceae bacterium | reverse complement strand
TGAAAAAGGTTTATTATTTGCAGTTTTCAAGGTTCCACGGGAGCCTTTATTTTTGGCTCCGCTTTTTCATAGGTTATTTGACACTATCGCGGGAACATTTTCATGTCCGGTAATGAGGGTATTAACTGCCCCCGGATGGCCCGCGTTCCTCAAGATTTCCTGTTTTTGCCTTAGATACATCGAATTTGCCCCAGCACCTGTTTATTTCGTTTCGAAAAAGGTATACTCATACATGGATCTGTATGGATAACGATATGGATACGATGTATCGTGAAACTTGAAACAGATCAAGGCAATCATAGGGTTTTGGATTGCCGTGAAACCGAAAACGGCTCTAGAGAATCATAGAGTTTTGGATTACCGTGAAACCGAAAACGGCTCTAGAGAATCATAGAGTTTTGGATTGCCGTGAAACCCAAAACAGCTCTAGAGATTAATACGGCTTTGGATTACCGTAAAACCAGAAACGGCTTAAGGACAGGAGGAAACTTTATGAGAGAGATTCTCATTTCGACAGAAAGCGGGTCAGACCTTCCGGCATCGCTTGTCCAGAAATACCAGGTGCATGTCATCCCCATGCATATCATCATGAATGGGGAATCCCTGGATGACGGGTGCTTTCCTATAGAACGCGTCTTTGATTATTTTGAAGAAACCGGCAGGATCCCCACAACCTCCGCGGTGAATGAGGGCGAATATATCGATTTCTTCCATAAGCTCCAGGATGAGCATCCCGGATGCGTGATATACCATTTTGCGTATTCCGCGGCGGCGTCCAGCACCTATGACCACGCAAGGCTTGCCCTGGAAGAAGAGGGCTTCCAGGATGTTTACCTGATTGATACGAAGTCCGTTTCCGGAGGGTGTACCGCTTATATAGCCGAAGCATACAAGATGATCCAGGGATGTAAGGATACGGTCACGGATTATGCCGCGCTTGCGGAAAAACTGCAGGCTTTATCGGACCATATCGAATGCCAGTTTATCCCGGCTACGCTTACCTATCTTCGCGCTGGAGGCAGGGTTTCCAATGCGTCCTATATTGCCGCGAATATCCTGAACCTCAAGCCCCTCATCGAGATTAACAGCGAGGGGAAACTGATTGCTACAAAAAAATACAGAGGGTCTATGCGCAGGATTGTAGACAAATTTTACCGGGATTTTTTGAGCAGGTATGACTGCGAGAAGGACACGCTTTACCTGATGTATGGCAAGGGGCTTGCCCAGGAAGTTTTGGACCGCATGAAGGAAATCGCCCTGGAAAACGGTTTCCAAAATACGGAGTATGTCATGACCGGCGGTACGATTTCCTGCCATGGGGGAAAAGGCGCCATGGGGATCGCCGCGGTGACCCGATGACCTGGCTATAAATTTCGCATTTCCGATCGAAAATTATACTGGCACAGACTATGTCATTTTGGAGCATCCTGCATAAATACCATCCAGAAGCTTATCATGAAAGTTTTACATATAGGGGAAAAAGGAAACCTGGCACATTACTGCGGCCAGGATCCATATTACAAGACACTTGATGTGGTCGACCTGCCAAGCGGCCTGGCAGATGAGGAATACCTGTCCCAAGGGCGGAATGCGGACGAGATTGTCGTGGACGCGATTTCACCTGTTCCCGGATATTTGGTCGGACAGATGCCGAGGCTTAAGATGATCCATTCAGAAGGAGTGGCATATAACAGGATAGATGTGGAAGAAGCCAGCAGGAGAGGCATCTGTGTCTGTAACAGCCAGGGGATGAATGCCACTGCAGTTGCAGAACAGGCCCTGCTTTTGATGCTTGCCATGATAAAAGACCTTGTCCGCGGCGACCGGGCAGTCAGGAACGGGCACCAGATCGAAGTCAAGACAGGAGAAAAATAAAAGTTTTTCGGCCCAGCAGATGCTGAATACGTATTACCACAAAATTCATAGACTACATGGCCGGCCTGTATACCATTTCAGGATCAAAAATCCGCAGCCCGGTAAATGGGCTGCCTTCCTCGATTGCGTCCTGTGGACATCCTTCCTTACCAGTCCCGCACCGGATGCATTCATCGGAAATATGATATCCCTTATTTGTCAGAAGCACCACAAGAGGAAGGCTTGTCAGCAGAGCCGCAGGCAGCGGGCTTGTCGGCAGAACCGCAAGCTGTTCCAGATGATGACCATTCATTAAGGTTTGAAAGTGACATAGGAACACCTCCTTCCATTTTAGGATATAACTAACTGCTTTCTTCATAATAGTCGTTGACTACATAGTTAATGACAATATCCACTTGTCAGGAAACAGCATCCATCCATTCATTGCAATAGCAGGCGGGACTCCCTGCGTTGCGCAGTAGCGTGAAAACAGGGAAGCCCCGGTCTTTCATGAAATAGTCCATCTGTTGTTTTAACAACATAACTTTCCCATGCATTATTGTACAGTAATGGAGAACCGGGAAGGGCATTTCCAAAAGAGAGCATTAGCAGAAGCCGGGAATGCTATTTTCCTAAGGGCATAATAATGAAAAATGGAAATATGATTCCCGAAGGAACGGAATAAGCCGGAAAGCCAAATAGGCTAGAAATCATTTTCAGGAGGATAAAAATATGGAAACAAAGCCAAATGCAATTACTGGAGATATGCTGGTAGGACAGATCGTAAATGAGCACCCGGAAGTGATCGATACGCTTCTTAATGTAGGCATGCACTGCCTGGGATGCCCCTCTTCCCAGATGGAATCCCTTGCGGATGCAGCATATGTACATGGGCTGGACCCGGACATGGTAGTAAAAGCAGTGAATGAAGTAGCCGCTGAAGCCTGAAAAAGAGAAATGGCAGGGCAGCTGTCGGAATTGGAGAGAGAAAGGGTCCGGTTGGCAGGAAGATCCTGACACAGAGCAAGGAAAAGCCGGCTGTCCAAGCCCTGACAGACAGAAAGCCAGCTGCCGAAAACGAATCAGGAGCGAGTGACAGCTGCCAGAGATTGATAGAAGGAGAAAACGAATGAGCGCATTTTTAGGACCGATCCATTTTTGGGTTTATGGTAAAATCCAGGTACAGGAAGAACTTACTGCAAGGATTGCAGAAGAAGGAGTAAAGAGAGGCTGGATTTCCCAGGAAGAGGCAGCCAGATATGTCAATGAAGAGGACAGACCGCTGGATGAGCTGATCGATACCAGCAATATCCACGGATGGCTGCAGGGCTGTATCCATGACGCGGAAAACCGGTATGTAAAGCTGCTGGGCTCTATCCTGAAAGAAGATGCCGGCAGGCAGCAGGATATTTTGAAAATCGCAGAAGCTTTCGGGCAGGAGCGTGCACTGGAAGAAGGAAGCAGCGCGTCCGAGATCTACAAAGCTTTTGAAGATACTTTCGTAAATGGGATGCCCTGTGACCGTGTCAATGTCGTTACTTCACAGGAAGAGGATGCTTTCTGCTGGGAGCAGACAGTCGACCTTCATGCGGCCCTTTTCGAGAATGAGGGGCTTTCCCCGGAACTTTATGACAATATCCGCAGCCGCGTGATGAAGGGAATGACAGAGAAAACCGCATTCCGCGTGCAGTGCGAAGACGGCATCCACTATATGCTGAAAAAGGCAGCCTGACGGAACGACTGCCAGAAACCACAGGTACCGCAGGGAGAAAGGAAATCCAATGAGTTATGCAATTGATTTGATGGTAGAAGAGCATGCGAATATCAACCGGATGCTTAAAGTGATGCGGAGCGCCTGCATCGGCATCCTGGATGGGGCGGAACCTGATACTGGTGATTTCCGGAAGATGGTGGATTTTACCCGTAATTATTCCGACAAGCATCATCATGGCAAAGAAGAGAAATTCCTTTTCCCGGAGATGGTATCGCGCCTCGGACGGGTTGCGGAAAACCTGGTAACCCATGGGATGCTGGTGGAGCATGACCTGGGCCGCGGCCATGTGGTGGCATTGAATACCGCCCTCGACCAGTATGACAATAATCCGGATACAGGGTCCAAACTGGATATCATTACGGAAACGATGGGGTATGCTAACCTTTTGAAACTCCATACAGAAAAGGAAAATGGCGTAGTTTATCCTTTTGCCACATCAAAGCTTCCCCAGGAAGTCCTGGATGAGATAGACGAGAAAAGCCGTGCGTTTGAGGCAGAAGAAGCTGCAAAGGGAGTGCAGGAGAAATACCTCGCAATCCTCAAAGAGATGGAAGAAAAGTATCTTCCTGAGAAAGCGCAGTAAAGAGAAACAAAAAATGCCTTCCTTAGAAAGCGCAATAAAGAGAAACAAATTCAGAGAAGACGCCGCATGGACATAAGTTTATGCGGCGTTTTTTAAAATAAAAATCGTTACCGCAGGAAAAAGATTCGTTGCTATTATGAGGCCAGGTGCCGCGTTCCAAATCGTACTTAAGGAGAGCTGCGCCATGAAAGGCCACGCTTCGCGTGAGGGTACGGTCTGCGGTCCGCATCATCGCCTTGCCAGGCGGGACGGCGGACGATACGGCTCATACATCGTAAGGGATCCTCCCGCCGAAGAGGATCCTTCCTTACAATAGAATATAGTATATAATAAGCGATATGGTGACGTTTATCCGTAAAGAAATGCTGCAGAAAAACGGCAGGAAGATGAGAAGGATATAAAAGATGAAGGAAATATCGATTGA
>CADBRV010000070.1 GCA_902797185.1 uncultured Lachnospiraceae bacterium | reverse complement strand
TACATAATTGAGAAAACGAAGATGGGCAGCGGCAGCTTTAGGGTTGGCAGTTTCCCTGGGGCTTGTCTCTTGCGGGCAGGCGGCAGGTACTGCTTCTTCTGACGCGTCGGGCAGCGCTTCCGGGGCTACGGCATTTCATTCCGGGGATGCGTCCGGCGTCCCCACGAATATGGGGCCTATGGGTTCCGGAGATGCGTCCGGCGTCCCGGAAAATATGGGAAAAGGCGGAAATGGGGCTCCTCCCGGAGACGGCGGTTCGTCCAAGCCGGAGAGCTATGATGCCAATACGGAATATACGGAGGATACGACGGATTCCGGCAAGACCATAGACTCTACCGGGACCGATGAAAACGCGATTCATGCTTACAATGGCGCGACGGTCAATTTGTCTGACATGACAATCAGCCGGAATTCTACAGACAGTACCGGTGGTGACAGCCCTTCCTTTTATGGAGTGGGCGCATCCGTGCTGGAAACAGGCGGCACGCTCTATTTAAAGGACAGCACCATTGATTCTGACGCGAAGGGCGGCACCGGCGTCTTCTCTTACGGGGACGGCGTCACTTATGTAAAAGACACCACGATCAAGACCAGCCAGGATACCTCCGGCGGCATCCATGTGGCAGGCGGCGGCACGCTTTATGCATGGGACCTGGATGTGGAAACCCAGGGTGAATCTTCCGCCGCGATCCGCAGCGACAGGGGCAGCGGCACCATGGTAGTGGATGGCGGCTCTTATACGTCCAATGGCACCGGCTCTCCGGCAGTCTATTCCACTGCCGACATCACGGTAAATAACGCGGACCTTACGGCCAACGGTTCAGAAGCCATCTGCATCGAGGGTTTTAACAGCATCCGCCTTTATGACTGCAACCTGACAGGGAATATGGCAGACCTGAGCCAGAACGGGCTGACCTGGAACGTCATTTTGTATCAGAGCATGTCCGGTGATTCCAAGGAAGGCAACAGTACCTTTGATATGGAAGGCGGCACCCTTACCGCGAAAAATGGCGGCATGTTCTATACCACCAACACAGAATCTACCTTTCTATTAAAGGATGTGGATATCACTTACGCGGATGACAACGACTTCTTCCTTCAGTGTACCGGCAACAGCAATAAAAGAGGCTGGGGCTCCACAGGAAAGAACGGCGCTGACTGCACCTTTACCGGCATCGACCAGGAAATGGAAGGGGATGTTATCTGGGATTCCATCAGCAACCTCGACTTTTCTATGACAGAGGGCAGCAAGCTGACGGGTGCCATTGTGGATGATGAAACCTGGGCCGGAGACGGCGGCGACGGCACCTGCAATGTCACGATTGACAAGGACAGCACCTGGGTTGTGACCGGGGACAGCACCGTGACGAAGCTTTCCAATGCCGGCAAGATTGTGGACGAGGACGAAAACACGGTTACCATTAAAGGAACCGATGGCACTGTTTACGTAAAAGGGGACAGCAGCTATACCGTCACGGTAACCAGTTATGAAGATACAGCAGATACCAGCGGCGCAGGCACTTCGACTTCCTTCTCGGATTATGAAGTGGACCAGCCCTCTGTGTGGAGCGAATAATCCTGTATAAGAAGGGACAGGCACTTGTCCTTTGGAAAGAGCCTGCCCTTTTCTCTTTTCAGAAAAGCCAAAGGGCCTGATACTGGAATCAGGCCCTTTCTTTTGCTATAATAAAATTTATTCGAAAAGGCATAAAACCGGTCTTTTCCTCGGGGAGCATGAGCCAGATACATAAAGGAGTTTTAAGCATGGGCGAAATGAAAATCCTGGTTGTAGATGATGAAAGCAGGATGCGTAAGCTGGTGAAAGATTTCCTGGTTCGGGAAGGCTACCAGGTACTGGAAGCCGGAGACGGGGAAGAGGCAGTAGATGTGTTTTTCCAAAACCAGGACATTTCTTTGATCATCATGGATGTGATGATGCCGAAGATGGATGGCTGGCAGGCAGTAAAGGAAATAAGGCCGTATTCCAACGTGCCGATCATCATGCTGACTGCGAAGGATTCCGAAAAAGATGAATTGAACAGTTTCGACCTGGGCGTGGATGAATTTATCTCTAAGCCCTTCAGCCCGAAGATCCTGGTAGCCAGGGTGCAGGCGCTCCTGCGCAGGGCTGGCGCTTCCCAGGAGGTGGGCCAGGTGCTCAGCTGCGGCGGCGTTACGGTGGACAAGGCAGCCCATGTGGCATCCGTAGACGGAAAGCCCATGGATCTCAGCGTAAAGGAATTCGAGCTTTTATCCTATTTTCTGGAAAACGCGGGCATCGCCCTTTCCAGGGAAAAGATCCTGAACGCGGTTTGGAACTATGATTATTTCGGGGATGCCAGGACCATTGACACCCATGTGAAAAAGCTCCGCAGCAAGATGGGTGACAAAGGAGAACGGATCAAGACCATCTGGGGCATGGGATATAAATTCGATGCGGGGCAGTAAATGAAACACTCCATTACGACAAAATTCATTACCATTTTTACCATCCTCCTGGCCGGGACAATGGCAGGGCTGATTTTGTTCAGCGCGGTTTTCATGGACCGGGTCTATGTCATGAACCACAAGGATGCCCTGAAGGAAATGTACGGCAGGATCCAGGAAGCGGTTACCAATGATGAACTCCGTTCCGACAGCTTCCAGCTGGAACTGGAAAAGGAAGCTTCCGTCAGCGCCATCAGCGGGATTGTGGCGGACTCCAATGGCAGCGCCGTGGTCACGGTGGGCGGGGACAAGAACACGCTCGTGAACCAGTTTTACGATGCCTTGTTCTTAAAGGATGACAAAGACGAGGTTTTGGAGCGTAATTCTTCCTATATAATATCCAAATCCAAAGACTACCGCTTTGACGGGGAAAACCTCCTTTTGTTCGGCAACCTTTCCAATGGCGATATGGTGCTTTTAAAGGTTACCGTCCAAAGCATGAAAGAAAGCGCCCAGATTGCCACCCGGTTTTTAATCGTAATGTCCTTGGCCACTCTCCTGATTGGGACCATTGTCGTTTCGATCGTGATGCGGCATCTGACAAAACCGATCCGGGAACTTACAGAAATTTCCCGGAAAATGGCAGACCTGGACTTTAACGTCAAGTATGTGCCCAGGGAAGGAAATGAAATCGACCAGCTGGGCATTGATATGAATGTGCTTTCGGAAACCCTGGAAAAGACCATTTCGGAATTAAAGACCGCCAATAACGAACTCAAATTGGACCTGGACCGCAAGGACCAGATCAACCAGATGAGGACGGACTTTTTATCCAACGTCTCCCATGAGCTCAAGACTCCGATTGCTTTGATCCAGGGGTACGCAGAGGGGTTAAAGGACTGTGTCCAGGATGATGAAGAAAGCAAAAACTTCTACTGTGACGTTATCATTGACGAGTCCGCCAAGATGAACCGC
>CADBRV010000069.1 GCA_902797185.1 uncultured Lachnospiraceae bacterium | reverse complement strand
GAGCATGAACATGAGCACGATCATGAGCACGATCACGATCATGAACATGACCACGACCATGAGCACGATCACGATCATGAACATGACCACGACCATGAGCACGATCACGACCATGAGCACGATCACGACCACGATCATGGCCACGACCATGAGCATGAACATCATCACCATCATCATCATGCAGACGAAGTCTTCACCAGCTGGGGCATCGAGACTCCCCATAAATTCGACCGCGCCGTCCTGGAGGATGCGCTCAAGAAGCTGGCAGAGGATGAGAAATACGACTATATCCTGCGTTCCAAGGGCATCGTAGAAAGTACCGAAGGCAAATGGATTTACTTCGACATGGTTCCGGGCTCTTATGAGATCCGTGATGGAGAACCGGATTATACCGGACGTGTGGTTGTCATCGGTACCCATGTAGATGAGGATGAAATGAAGAAGCTCTTCGGAATGGAGTGATAAAGCATGGCAATTGATTTACCCATCTATTTATTTACCGGTTTTATGGACAGCGGGAAGACGTCCCTGATCAAGGATACCATTTTTAATTCCGGATTTACGGAAGACGCGAAGACCCTGCTGGTTGCCTGTGAAGACGGCGATGAAGAGTATGACGAGGACGAACTGGCAAAATACAACGTCTCCCTGGAATGGATCGAAAACGAGGAAGATTTTACGCTGGAAAAACTTGAGGAGCTGGCGGACAAATACCAGCCGGAAATGCTCTTTATCGAGTATAACGGCACCTGGAAGATCAGCACGTTCTCTGATATCGAACTGCCGGAGACCTGGGAGCTTGCCCAGGTCCTGACCACGGTGGAAGGCCCTACTTTCGAGATGTACCTTACCAATATGAGGACCATGATGCTGGAGCAGATCTTCCTTTCCGACGTGGTCATCATCAACCGTTCTACGGATGACCTGCCTAAGGCAAAGTTCCGCGCGGCTATCAAGCAGAATAATAAGAAGGCACAGATTGTCTATGAAAGGCCGGACGGCTCTATCGATGAAAATGCCATGAACGCGCTTCCTTATGACAAGAGCAAGGACTTTTTGGATTTGTCCGACTCGGACTACGCGCTGTTTTTCATGGATGTGATGGATAACCCCAAGGATTACAACGGAAAGACTGTCAAGTTCCGTGCCCTGATCTACAAGCCGGACGATTACAAGAGAAAAAAGGAAGGCTTTGTGCCGGGGCGTTTTGCCATGACCTGCTGCGCCGCAGATATCCAGTTCCTGGGGCTGGTCTGCAAGAGCAGCCATGCGGCTGAAGTATCCCACAAACAGTGGGTGGACCTGACCGCCAAGGTAAAATATGAGTTTAACCGTGACTATGGCGGGAGAGGGCCGGTGCTTTACGAGACAAACATCACGCCCGCGGAGCAGCCGGAAGACCAGCTGGTTTACTTCTCATAAAGACAGCCTGTGCACGGAAGAGCGCCTGTCTGGCTTATATAACAGCGGCCTGTATACAGAAAACGTCTGGCTGGCTTCTTATAATGGCAGCTAGTGCATGCGCCTGCGGGGTGTTTATTGGCAATATCCTTCGAATAGAATCGTTGTAAGATACGGTCCAGCCTGTCTTTCTCCATGATTGGGGAGAGGCAGGCTGTTTTTTGCCTTTTTTAGAAGAAGCTTCCCTCTGGGACCATTGACTGCCTGTTAGAATGGACAGGCTGCTTGTTTCTCATAGCTGCCTTTGATATATACAATGCTTCTCTTCCTATAGGGGATTTGCAACGGAAAAGACGGCTTTTTATGCTTTCTTTCCCTAGAGTATTTGGGATTGTGTGATATAATGAAAAAGCATTTTTTATCATAGAAGCATTGCGTTAATCTGATAAAGCCGTGGATGTCAGGAGTGGTTTCCTGCGCCGGGGCTTTCCATCTTCCAGTGGCATGCACATGCATCCAGCGGAGCGGTTCCCTGTATTGGGGATAGAGATTCAGCAGCTGCGGTGCTGCGGCTGGGCTGGCGGTGGTTCCCTGCGCCGGGGGTTTAAGGCAATGCGGGAGAGGAAAGAGAGAAATAGGAGGAGAAGTAGAAGTATGAAGGAGAATGCCAAAAAATACGGGCTTGCGTTCCTCGCGGTCCTTATCGTATTGGTCATCGCCGCCTTTTGCACGTCAGCAGATACCGTGCAGGAAACTGCATGGGCACTGCTCCCGCCGGTGATCGCCATTGCTTTGGCACTGGTTACAAAAGAGGTATACAGCTCGTTGTTCATCGGTATTTTTTCCGGTGCGCTGCTGTATTCCGGATTCAGTTTTGAAGGCGCCATGAACCATGCCTTTTCGGATGGCTTTATCAGCGTGATTTCCGATTCCTACAATGTAGGTATCCTGATTTTCCTGATCATCCTCGGCACCATGGTTGCATTGATGAACAAGGCAGGCGGTTCTGCCGCTTTCGGACAGTGGGCTTACAAGCATATCAAGACCAGGGCCGGCGCGCAGATCGCGACCATTATCCTGGGCTGCCTGATTTTTATTGATGATTATTTCAACTGCCTGACCGTAGGCTCTGTCATGCGTCCGGTAACGGACAAGCACCAGGTATCCCGAGCAAAGCTGGCATATCTGATTGATGCCACCGCGGCCCCGGTCTGCATCATTGCCCCGATTTCATCCTGGGCGGCAGCGGTTTCCGGCTTTGTAGAAGGGGAAAACGGCATGGACCTGTTTGTGCGTGCGATCCCTTACAATTATTATGCGCTTTTGACCATCTGCATGATGTTCCTGCTGGTGCTCATGAATGTGGATTTCGGACCGATGGCGATCCATGAAGAGAATGCCAAGAAGGGCGACCTTTTTACCACACCGGACCGTCCTTATGGAGATACCACGGATGAGCTGGATCATAATGATAAAAAGGGTACCGTCATTGACATGCTGATCCCGATTATCTGCCTGGTCATCTGCTGTGTCATCGGCATGATCTATTCCGGCGGTTTCTTCTCCGGTACAGGCTTTGTAGAAGCATTTGCCAATTCTGACGCTTCTGTAGGACTGGTGCTGGGCAGCGCCGTAGGCCTTTTCATCACCATCATCCTTTACCTGATCCGCAGGGTATTGAGTTTTAACGACATCATGGCCTGCCTGCCGGAAGGCTTTAAGTCCATGGTGCCGGCAGTCCTGATCCTGACCATGGCATGGACGCTGAAAGCCATGACCGACAGCCTGGGCGCAAAGGAATATGTCGCAGGCCTGGTACAGGCATCCAGCGGCAGCCTGATGAACTTCATGCCGGCCATCATCTTCCTGATCGGCTGCGGCCTGGCATTTGCAACCGGTACCAGCTGGGGTACTTTCGGCATCCTGATCCCGATCGTGGTAAGTGCGTTCCAGAACCTGGACCCGAAACTGATGATCATCTCCATCAGCGCCTGCATGGCCGGCGCTGTCTGCGGTGACCACTGCTCCCCGATTTCCGATACGACGATCATGGCTTCTGCCGGAGCCCAATGCAACCATGTGAACCATGTGTCTACGCAGCTGCCATATGCCATGCTCTGCGCGGGCATTTCCGCGGTGACGTATGTGATTGCGGGCTTTGTCAGGGTGGCATGGATCTGCCTGCCGATCGGTATCGCCATGCTTGTCCTGATCCTTTTGTTTATCAAGAAAATCGGCCTGGCAAAGAGCAAGCCGGAAGTAAGCGAATAAGGGAAAAGCTTGAAACTGCCTTAATGGACAGCCAACTAAATATTTCGATAAAAGATAGGAGGGAGCTGACAGCCGGCTTCCTCCATTTTTTTCCCGTTTTAACAGCATCATACAGGTTATGCGGAAAGTGGCTTTGGAAAGGCTGGCCATCGCTTTTCCAAAGCCACTTTCTGCTTGGCCTTCCTGAATGGGATGGGTATAGGACGGATGCAATCCCCGTTTTTTTACGTAAAAATAGGGCGCCGGTACAGCCAGCGCCCCTTGGGATTGAAGAATGCTTAACCTGTCCCTCCCCTTGCGAGAAAGGGGAGGAAGGGAAGTTGCTTATGAAATTTTACAAATCTGCGAAAACGAGCCAGCCGATAAGCGGATAAGCTGCTTCACGGAAATGGAAAACCTTTCGTAAAAGGCTTTTGGCCAGGCTTTACTCGGTCTTCGTATTGTTATTGTATTTGTAGAAGCCCTCGCCTGCGTTGATGCCAAGTTTGCCGGCATCGATGTATTTCTTCAGCATGGCAGCGATCTTGTAGCTGTTGGCATTCGGGTCTTTGATATCCGGGGAAGCGCATACGATGTTGTAAGCGGTGGTAAGCCCTACGATATCCAGGATCTGGAACGGTCCTGCCGGTGCTCCTGTTGCAAGTTTCCAGGTCAGGTCGATGGTCTGCGGGTCGGATACTTCGTTTGCGCAGAGGGTTTCAGCAGCAAGCAGGAACGGTACCAGCAGGGAGTTCAGGATATATCCCGGCTGCTCTTTCCTTACTTCCAGGGAAACCATGCCGATGGCCTTTGCAAAAGCGGATACCGTCTTGAAGACTTCCGGATCGGTCCCGGCATGTCCCATGACTTCTGCCGTGTTGTGGATCCAGATATTGTTGGCAAAATGCAGTGCCATGAACTTCTCCGGCCTTCCGGTGGACGGTGCGATGGCGCTCGGAAGCAGGGTGGAAGAATTGGTGCAGAGGATGGTGCGTTCCGGATACAGGTCTTTTGCCTTCTCATAGAATGCTTTCTTCTGGTCCAGGTTCTCTGCCAGGGCTTCGATGACCAGGTCTGCGTCACCGACTGCCTTTGCCAGGTCGGTTTCATATACCAGGCTGTTGTAAGCCTTGTCTACATTTGCCAGGAGCTGGTCCAGTTCTTCTTTGGACGGGTTTTCGTAGTTCGGGGTAAGCCCTCTGCTGACCGGGCCGCCTTTTTCTTTTGCGGTTTCCAGTTCGTTTTTATAAATGGTATAAAGGCGGTCTACCTTCGGCTTTGTACGGGTGATGGAACCTTCCGTCCTCATGTAGAACGTAACATTGTAGCCTTTGTATGCGCACTGGAACCCAATCTGGCTTCCCAGGACACCGCCGCCGATTAAAGTAACATTTTTAATTGCCATAGTGTGACTCCCTTCTGTCAATACTTTAGTTGTACGAACATTCTGATTTATTAGGGAATATATTTTATATTCCCTGACATCTCTGATGCTTGTATTATAAAGGATTACATATATAATACTTACATAAATGACGCATTTATATAAATATGAGCCCAAACATGCGTCAATCCTTTTATTTCTGAGAAATATTTAACAGCCTTTCCAAAATGGTTGTGATACTATAAGCTAATATTGACAAATTAGACTGGCATGCCACAGCGGGCCGGAGGGAGGAAGCGGACATGGCAAGTGAAGAGAACCGGGGAAACAGCCAGGAAGGGGAAGTGGAACGTTTTATCGCGTCCAACCTTGTGGCAGAAGAGTTCCAAAACCTGCAGATGCTTTATAATTATGAGGACTACCTGGTCGGCTGCATTGGGGATGGCAGGGATTCCATCGATTTCCTGGGCATCCCGCCAGTGAGCAATACTTATTTTGCGGCAATCACCAAAAAGCGCTTATCGATCCGGAACTGCCGCAACCAGTTTATTACGCTGCTTACCCTGGCAGCGCGGAAGGCGATCATCTGCGGCGTGGATTCCAGGATCAGCATCCTGATCTATATTTTTTATGAAAATAAGGTGGAAATGGTCCAGGAGGTTAGGGAGATGGACCGTCTGGCGGAGGAAATGCTGAACACCTATGCCAGGAGGGCAAACAAGGCAAGGATCGACGAAGTCCCCGTGGTTTTACGGGACGCGGTGCTTTTTATACGCAGCAGGCTGCATATGCCTCTTACGGTGGAAGAAGTGGCCAGGCATTCGGGACGCAGTCGCAGCCAGCTGGACCGGGATTTTCGAAAGTATATGGGGACATCCCCGCAGGAATTCATCCTTTCCGAGAAAGTACGGGAGGCGGCAGGCTTTCTGCAGTATACCAACTGCAGCATTACGGAACTCAGCCAGGATTTCGGCTTTTCCAGCCCTTCCCATTTCACTTCCACCTTTCGCCGGATCCTCGGGGTGACGCCCCGGGAATACCGGAAGGGCAAGAGGAAAGAAGAGGAAAGAGGCGGCGAGGCAGAAAAAACGGCAGGGGAAGAAAATAAGGAGGCTGCTTTTCTGAAATAATGCGGCAGGCATCCTGATACAAATCGGCAAGCTTTTCTGAAATAATGCGGCGAATCTTCAGAAAATGATGTGGTAAGTCGGGCGTTTGCGCGGAATTTTGTATTAGATATGAAATATATGCATAAATCAGCACAGAATGGGTTGCATGCTATAGGATGCAGTGCTATACTAAGCCCAGTTAAAGAAATTGAATACTTAATCTTCAGGGCGGAGTGAAAATCTCCACCGGCGGTAAAGCCCGCGAGCAGCAGCATGATCCGGTGAAATTCCGGGGCCGACAGTATAGTCTGGATGAAAGAAGATGGCGAAGTTTATTTTTATTTGCGTGCACACCCTGGAATATTTATTCCAGGGTTTTTTTATTGCAGATGAAGATTTTGAAAGTGCCAATAAGGAAAAGCCTTGGAGAAAGCTCCAGGGCTTTCTTTTTATTTTCCCGGTCTCCTCAATATCGAAATGAGAAATCATGGAACAGATATGGAAGGAGAAAAGAGAAATCATGGAAATAAATGGTAAGGAAAAGAAGCCTTGGGGAAACCCCCAGGGCTTTTTTATGCCCGGGGAAAAGCCAAAACCTTCTGCAGAAAGCAGATGGGCTCAGAAAGAAGGAAGCGGCAAAAAGGAGGCAGCATGGAAGAGCGCTATAAAGAAGAAAACAGCCTGGAAGGAAATGTTACCCGTGAAGATGTGGATTATATGCGCCATGCCCTTTCTTTAGCGGGGAAAGGGCGGGGGTGGACCAACCCGAACCCCATGGTAGGCGCTGTCATTGTAAAAAACGGCAGGATCATAGGGGAAGGATACCACGAACGCTGCGGGGAAGGGCACGCGGAAGTAAACGCGTTCCGCCACTGCACCGAGGATCCGGAAGGCGCTACCTTGTATGTTACCCTGGAGCCCTGTTCCCATTACGGCAAGACGCCGCCCTGCGCGGACCTGGTGGTTTCCAAGAAAGTAAAGCGGGTGGTGGTTGCCATGAAGGATCCCAACCCGCTGGTAGCAGGACGAGGCATTCAGAAGATCCGGGACGCGGGCATCCGGGTAGACTGCGGGGTGCTGGAGGAAGAAAGCCGCAAGCTGAATGAAATATTCCTTCATTATATTGTGAAAAAGGATCCTTTCGTGCTTTTGAAAACAGCCATGACGCTGGATGGAAAGATCCGGACCGTAGCAGGGGAATCCCAGTGGATCTCTTCGGAAGAGTCCAGGGCGCACAGCCAGAAGCTCCGGAACCAGTACATGTCCATCCTCGTGGGAGTGCAGACAGTGGTAGAAGACGACCCGCTTCTAACCTGCCGGGTCCCGGGAGGGAAAAACCCGGTAAGGATTATCGCGGATTCTACGCTGCGGATCCCCGAAAGCGCAAAGGTCCTGGAGGACCAGGAGAAAGCGCAGACGGTTATCGCCATCGCAGAAGCGGCGGACCCGGAAAAACAGAAACGCCTGGAAGAAAAAGGGGTACGGATTCTTGCCGTGCCCGGCGAAGATGGAAAAGTGGATTTCAAAAAGCTTTTCCAGGCTTTAGGGCAGGAAGGGATTGATTCCGTGCTGGTAGAAGGCGGCGGCACAGTGGCAGCTTCTGTAGTGGAAAGCGGCTGCGTGGACCGGGTCATCGCCTACATCGCCCCCATGATGATCGGAGGGAAGGATGCCAAGACCCCGGTGGAAGGCAGAGGCATTGCCCGTTTATCTGACGCCCTCCGTCTGGAACATATGGATGTGCTGCGGTTCGGCGAAGACGTGGCACTCACCGGAAGGGTGGTGAAGTAAATGTTTACCGGCATTATTGAAGAAGTGGGGACCATCCGCAGCATTTCCAAAGGAGGACGTTCCTGCATCCTTACCGTGGCGGCGGACATTGTGACACAGGATACCAGGATCGGTGACAGCATCGCGTTAAATGGCGTGTGTCTGACTGTCACGAAGCTGCGGGGCAATTTATATGACTGCGATGTGATGGCGGAAACCCTGCGGCGTTCTAACCTGGGACAGCTGAGGGCTGGCAGCCGTGTCAACCTGGAGCGTGCCCTTGCCGTAGGCAGCCGTCTGGGAGGGCATATTGTCAGCGGGCATATCGATGGAACCGGCGTGATCCGGGACAAAACCCGGGAAGACAACGCGATGTGGTTCACCATCGAGACGACGCCCAAGATCCTGCGTTATATCGTGGAAAAAGGATCCATCGCCATTGACGGCATCAGCCTTACCGTGGCGGAAGTTGGAAGGGATTATTTCAAGATTTCCATGATCCCCCATACCGCGGAAGCGACTGCGCTGTATGAAAAGCAGGTTGGCAGTGTTGTCAACCTGGAAAATGACCTGGTCGGGAAGTATGTAGAAAAGCTGCTTTTGGGAGGCAGGCTGGAGGAAGGCTCCCAGGTACCCGGCACAGGAAGCGCCCAGGCAGGCGCAGCAAGACTGCAGGCAAGCAGAGCAGGAAACCCGCAAGGAGATATGCAAGGCTGCGGAAGCATGCAGGACCCCCGGGCTGGACAAGCCCAAAGAAGGCAGGACGAACCGCTTAATGAAGGTTTCTTATCCCGATGCGGTTTCCTTTAAAAACCGCCAGGGGCAGATACGGAAAAGCAGATACAAGGTTGTCTGCCAGAAACCGCATAACATCGGCGGAAAAGCAATGCGGAGCAGCCGCATGCAAAGGCAGAAAATTCTTAAGATAACAGAAACGTTAGATGATGACAGCCATAAGGCAGCAGGCTGAAAAGAGAAAAAGGAATCAAAAGGGGAATGCCCTTTCAGGAGGAAAATGAGATGGAGAAGAAGGGATTTTATGAAGTAACGGATGAAGAACTTAACGAAGGAAAGGATATGGAAATAAATCGGGAACATAACGAGGAAGACGAGATGGAATTCAACACGGTAGAAGAGCTGGTACAGGATTTAAGGGATGGCAAAATCATCGTTGTCCTGGATGATGAAAACCGGGAAAACGAAGGCGACGTGATCTGTGCCGCAGAATATGCCTCCCTGGAAAATGTAAACTTCATGGCAAAATACGCAAGAGGCCTGATCTGCATGCCCATGTCCGGTGAATATATTGAAAAGCTCCACCTGGCACCAATGGTGGATAATAACACGGATAACCACGAGACTGCCTTTACCGAGTCCATTGATTATGCAGGGACCACCACCGGCATTTCCGCTTTTGAAAGGTCCATGACCGCCATGAAGGCAGTAACCGAAGGACCGGAAGCGTTCCGCCGCCCGGGCCATATGTTCCCGCTGCGCGCCAAAGAAGGCGGCGTGCTGGTCCGCGGAGGACATACGGAAGCAACCGTAGATTTCCTGAGGCTGGCAGGCCTTAAGGAAATCGGGCTCTGCTGCGAAATCATGAAGGATGATGGCACCATGGCAAGAAAGGAAGACCTGCTTGCCTTTGCAAAGGAGCACCACCTCCACATCGGCACCATCGAAGATTTGAAGAAATACCGCAAATACCATGAAAAGCTGGTAAAGCGCGCTGCCAGTGCCAAGCTTCCTACCAAATATGGGGATTTCCAGATCCATGGCTTTATTCATACTTTGAACGGCGAGCACCATGTAGCATTGACCATGGGCGATGTCACCACTCCTGAGCCGGTTCTGTGCAGGGTACATTCCGAATGCCTGACCGGGGACGCCTTTGGTTCCGCCCGCTGCGACTGCGGCGAGCAGCTGGACCAGGCTATGAAGCAGATTGCGGAAGAAGGCAGGGGCGTTTTGGTTTACCTTCGCCAGGAAGGCAGGGGCATCGGCCTCATTAACAAAATCAAGGCTTATGCGCTGCAGGACCAGGGTTTTGACACCGTGGAGGCAAATCTGAAATTGGGATTCCCGGCTGATATGAGGGATTACACGGTAGGCGCCCAGATCCTCCGTGACCTTGGCGTATCCAAGATCCGCCTTCTGACCAACAACCCCAAGAAGATCGAAGGCATCGAAGGTTACGGTCTCTCCATCGTAGAGCGGGTGCCGATCCAGATTCCGGCAAAGAAAACGGATATTTTCTATCTGAAGACCAAACAGATCAAGATGGGGCATCTGGTAAATTACTGATCCCTGGAAGGAAGAAGGGCTGCGGGAAACAAGATCCTTTGAAACTTATATAAGGAAAACATACAGCCTGCAGATAAGTATGTAAAAGAAAAGCAGGACACAGGCAACGTCGTCATGTGGAGCGTCAATATAAAGGGCGGGGCTCCTCGTAGAGTAAACTGTCGTCGCTCGAAAGACGTAGATTTCAAATACAGGGCATAGCCAAGAAGGGCGGAAAAGGAGAAAAAATGAATCTTTTAGAAGGAAAACTGGTTGCGGAAAATATTAAAGTCGGAGTTGTAGCAGGAAGGTTTAATGAATTTATCACTTCCAAGCTGGTTTCGGGATGCGAAGACGGGCTGGTACGTCATGGCGTAAAGGAAGAGGACATTGACGTGGCATGGGTGCCGGGTGCCTTTGAAATCCCCCTTATCGCAAAGAAAATGGCAAAGAGCGGGAAATATGACGCCGTCATCGCGCTGGGTGCCGTTATCCGCGGCGCGACTTCCCACTATGATTATGTCTGCTCCGAGGTTTCCAAAGGGATCGCCAATGTGGGGCTGGAGACAGAAGTGCCGGTGCTGTTCGGCGTGCTTACTACTGACACGATCCAGCAGGCAATCGAAAGGGCCGGCACCAAGAGCGGCAACAAGGGTTATGACTGCGCCCTCAGCGCCATCGAGATGGTGAACCTGATCAGGGGCATGGAATAAACGAAAGAAAAAAGTAAATAGGGATACAATTGAACCGGCCTGGAGCAGAAGAAAGAAGAAACCTGTCCCAGACCGGTTTGCTTATGGACAGACGCCGCATTCCAAATCGTCCATAAGGAGAGCCGCGCCAAGAAAGATCACGATTCGCATGAGGGCGCGTCCTGCGTCATCACCAGAAGGGGGGTGACATTACGGGTAAGCCACGCCATGCAAATTCGCACTCTGTGCGAAGGCGTGGCCTACGTCATCGCCTTTCAGGCGATGGCATAAGACGAAGCGGCTAGTGCATCGCAAGGCATCCTCCCGCTGAAGCGGGTCCCTCCTTACGAT
>CADBRV010000068.1 GCA_902797185.1 uncultured Lachnospiraceae bacterium | reverse complement strand
GTTCTTAGAATGACCAAAGAAACCTTTGGTTCTGTGTTCTTCGAATCTTTTCAAGGTTGTTCTGCTGTTCTGTTGTCAAAGTGCTGTATCCGCTGCCCTTTGAAGCAGCTTGTTAAGAATACCATTATTGCCCGAGCTTGTCAAGCATTTTTTGGAATCCTTTTTTTGCTGTGGAAATGTTTTCCTGACAGCGAAATAAATATTACCTCTAATATTTGGTTTCGTCAACACCTATTTTACATTTTTTAAGAAAAAATTGATGTCAGGAACAAAAACGGGTCTTTCCCGTATAAAAACGACAGGAAATCCCACCTCTGGATGCACTCCAGTACTCCTGCCCCCGTAGGAAGGGATTGAAAAAGGGAAAAAGCCGCCATCAGGATCCAGATAATCAAAATCCCATTAAACCCTCCCGCCAATATGCCAAAGAAACGGTTAATGCCACGCAGTACCGGGGCTTTTGCGATGCCGTTTGCAATCAGCATGATGATCCAGAACGCGATGCGGATCAGGATAAACGCCAGGATGAACATCAGGATCTGGAAAACCACCTGTGCTGCCTGCTGCCCGGCCGTGTCATAGACCCCTGCCGCGGAAAGCAGCGAGGAATCGCCCGACATTCCGGATACAAACTGGATACAATGCTGCTCGATAAAGGTGTACAGCGAAGTATGGGCTTTCATGAATTCCCCCAAGGGAGCCGATGCAAAACCTGCCAGAACCAAAGCCACCAGGTTGCTCAGGATTTGATACAGCATACGCACGAAGCCTTTACGGTACCCCGCGACAAGGTTCCATGCCAGGATCACAACGCTAAGGATCAGGAACCAGTTATTTTTTAAAAAATCCATTTTCTTTCTCCCTGCCCGGCATTACCGGGCACAGGCCGGCTGCGGAAGCTTTCCTTCCTTTTCCCTGCCATATGCTATCACGGATACGCCTTTCCTGTATGCAATCTGGCGGATGGCGCATCCTATCCTTCCTATTATTTCCGGCACCCCAAACGGACATGATTTCCTACCACTCCGAACAGATGGGGGTTCCGGTCACTCCAGCCGGATCCGGTCCACCTTGTCCTGGCATACCAGATAATATGTGCGGGAACTGCCGCCATAGAAAACGCCATAGAGGGGTTCGTCCAGCTCCCCGGTATAACGCGCCCTTCCAAAACAGCTTACAATGGAAAAAGACTTGCTTCCCAGGATGCAGGCCTGCCCGTTGTCCAAAAAGCGGATATCCTTGTAATCCAGGTCAAAATCAGTCGTAAACGCCAGCCTTCCCGCCGCGCTGTATACTTTCATTTCATAGGCGCCTTCCGAAGCATCCCCGCTGGAGCTTCCGCCGGAAGCCCCATTCAGGTACACGATCCCAAATTTCTTTCCGTTGCAGAAGATTGACTTTATCTCATTATCCAGTTTGATCGTCTTTGAAACAGACGGCTTTTCGGCATGGTTATAAATCCGGATATTTCTGCTTCCAAACGCTACCAGGCTGCCATTGTCCATATATTCCAGCCGGGGGACCGCCTCTCCGCTGTATGTGTCGGTGGAAACCACGTGATTCGCGTTGCTTTCCGAAGTGCCGAAATCATAAAACGTGACCTTGGTCGACAATTCCCCGCTCATGACATCCAGATAGGATACGGCAAGCTGCTGGCCGGTAGAGGAAACCGCCGCAGAAACGGGGAAGCCTGTCTCATCCAGATGGGCATTCCCTTTGGCCGTAGTCTCTCCGCTTTTATCTAAAAGCTGCACCGTGTAATCGCTGTCCCCTTCTAGGATCAGTGCCACCGTCCCGTTTTCGGAAACTGCCGCTTGGATGACCTGCTGGGTGGTCTCTGTCTGCATGACCAGCCCCGCCTTATTAAACAAAAGGACGCTGTTGCCGCCCTGGTCGGCAATGCACAGGTAACCCCCCTTCCGGATACAGAGGGGCTGCTGCATCTCGTAGCTCTGGCTCCAGAGCGTGGTCCCGTCAAATTTTTTATAAAGGGCACCGTCTTTTCCATACTGCAGCAGGTTCCCCTCAAATTCCACATACTGGTCTTCCTGGGTATTGTTCTGGCTGCTGGAAGACAAGGTAGAATATTGATGGTAAACGCGGAATATCCCCAGCATGCACAAAATGACGATGACGACCGCGGCAACGGCCGCTATGATTGTAACCTGCTTTTTCCGGGACATAGCTGCTCCTTTTCTCATCTGCCACTGCCCGCAAGGGCAGCCCAGCGCAGGGATGCCTCCGGACCCGGCCGTGACGCATCTTCCACTGCCTGCAATGGCAGTCCCACACGCATTTTCGGAGTTCCTTTTTCCACTTTTCTCCGCAAAATCTGGTATATTATACCATACTGGCTCCTGTCTTTGCAGGGTCCGCCAGACTGTTGTACAATTGCAAATGTCATCATCCGAAGGATAATGACGCAGGACGTGTGCTCACGCGAAGCGCGGCTCTTAATGGCATGGCTTTCCCGTAATGCCATCGCCTGAAAGGCGATAATACAAAAGGGCAGACGCCGCATTCCAAATCATCCTTCGGGCAATGCGGCCGGTACATCGCAAGGAATCTCCCTCCTTACGATATATATCAGAAAGGAACAAACGATGCGTCTTAGAAATGTAAAAGGGGCTCAAGAAGCCATTGATAAAAGCCCTTATGTCATCCACAGTCCCGCCGATTGGAAGGGGAAATGGCAGGAGGCTTTTCCTTCGCCTGCACCTCTCCAGATTGAAATCGGCATGGGGAAAGGGCGCTTCTTGATGGAAATGGCGGCACTGCACCCGGATACAAATTATATCGGGATTGAGCGTTACAGCAGTGTCCTTTACCGCGGCCTCCAGAAAATGGAAGAAGAGCCGGTGCCCAATGTATTTTTCCTCTGCGAAGACGCTACGAACCTGGAAGAAATTTTCGCGCCGGAAGAAGTGGACCGGATTTTCCTTAATTTTTCCGATCCCTGGCCAAAAGACAGGCACGCAAAAAGGAGGCTGACCTCCCGCTTCTTTCTGCAGAAATATGAGAAATTCCTTTCCCAGGACGGGCTTTTGGAATTCAAGACCGACAATACTCCCCTTTTCGATTTTTCCCTGGAAGAATTTAAGGAAGAAGGCTGGCAGCTCCTTGCGTTTACTTATGACCTGCACCACGATTCCGAAATGAACCGCGGGAATGTCATGACGGAATATGAAGAACGTTTTTCTGCCAAAGGCAACCCGATCCACAAGCTCGTAGCCAAAAGGCCGGCGGAAGGCCGGCAGGAAGAAAACGGGCAGGCAGGCAGCTGAGCCGGCTGGCGCCGTGCTATGGCATATGGAAGCTTCAAACAAGGTCCGCGGCCCGATACCGCTAACACGAAAAAATGAGCTGCAGTTACTGCAGCTCATCTAATGTCTTTTCATAATCAGGGAGGAATTCTTTTAAGAAAATGTCCACCTCCGGCATTTCTGCCGCCATGTCCTCCGCGGCCTGCCAGATGGTTTTCCGGGCAAGGACAAATTCCCGGTTCCCCGCCTTCTCCTCTTCAATGCACTTGATCAAAGCAGACAGCTTGTCCGCCGCCTTGACCAGCTTCCGTATATAAATTTCTTTGTCATCCGCGTCCGGTCCTGCACAGAAAATCGTTTCATAAGAAGGCCTAAGGTCCTTTGGCAGCTTGTCCAGAAGGCTGTTTTCCGCTGCCTGTTCCACCATTTTATAAGCACTCTGGATGTTCTCGTCATGGTACTTCACCGGAGTAGGGAGGTCGCCGGTAATAATTTCCGCCGCGTCATGGTACAGCCCGATCACAGCGGCTCGGTCTCCATCCAGGTCCTTTCCCAGGCGGATATTCCCAATCGTGCACAGGGCATGGGAAAGCATAGCCACTTCCATGGCATGTTCGCACAGGTTTTCCTGCCTGGAATTGCGCATCAGTGCCCATCGGTCAATATATTTCATCCGGGAAACCGTAGCGAAAAACCCGGACGTCCTGCGCGGCTCCCGCTTAGACTCTTTTTCCATAGACTTTTTCAAACACCTTGTCCGGGTCGGCGTCATATTCTACCACCGGCTCCAAGGCACGCATGATATCCTTGCTGGCGTATCCCGGAAACGCGATGAGGTCGGCAAAAACATCTTCCTGCCCATCCCTGGCAGTCATATCCACCGGGTAATGCAGGCAGACTTTCCCCTTTTCCGTCAGGTACAGCATGCCGAAATCCGAATGGGCATTGATCAGGTTCATCAGGTAATAAATTTTCGGCTGGGTCTTCATGCTGATGATCCCCACCGGGAGGTAGGTGTCGGAAAGGATGCAGCTGTCCTGCACATCCAGGGCGATTTTAAGCGCTTCGTCGTCCTGTGACCCTCCGGCCTGGTTCATATAAATATAAAATTTGCCATCTCCGGGATCCTTCTGTGCCGGAATATGGTGTTTCTCCAAAAATTCCCGCAGTGCAGCTTCCAGTGTTTCCTTATTCCACTCCATTGGTCCTGTCTCCTTTCGGTCTCTCATTTCCTTGTGTGCGGTCTCTGCCACCCACGGCATAGCGCAGGATATACTACACCTGCCCTCTTCAACTGCCTGGAAAGCGCCAGTCCATAAAGCCATGCAGCAGGCATGTGCTGGCCAGGAATGCATTTCCTCGCAAAGCCTCTGCCTGGCCGCTCCTTGTTATCCTTTCCGCAGCCCTTCCACAAGGCTCATCTTCAATTCATAGTAATCCGGGCTCATATCCAGATAATGGATATGGGGATTTTCAAAACGCTGCTCTTCGCTCCAGATTTCATCCTGCAGCTGTTTCTGCACATAATCCCGGATTTCGGAAAGGCTCCTCTCCTTGCACGCCCTCTTCCCGTCCCGGATCACCGGCACTAACAGCTCTTTTGCAGTACATCCCTCATAGGAGCGGTTTTTCCAGGGCTTTTTCGGGTCTACAAACCGGTAAGGCTTGGAAAGGTCCACCGTCTCGTCCGCTTTTGCAATCAGGTCAGCGAAAGCTTTCCCTTCTTTGTCATAAATCCGGTACAGCCTCTTCCTTCCGGGGTTTGTGGTTTTTTCCACCATTTCGGACAGCTTGATCTTGGGGATTTCCTTCCCGTCTTTGCAGACAGAGGACAATTTGTAAACTGCCCCGAAGACCGGGTCGCTCTTTGCGGTAATGAGCCGCTCGCCCACACCAAAGGAATCAATGCAGCCGCCCTGGTTTAAAATAGAGCGGATCGTATATTCATCCAGGCTGTTGGATGCTACGATCTTACAGTCCGCAAGCCCCGCGTCATCCAGCATTTTGCGGACGCGCTTTGAGAGGTATGCCAGGTCGCCGCTGTCAATACGCACGCCCATAAGGCGCTTGCCCATGGGCTCGAGCACTTCCTTCGCCACCCGGATGGCGTTAGGGATGCCGCTCTCCAGTACATTATAGGTATCTACCAGGAGCAGCGCGTTGTCCGGATACTTCTCTGCATACTTTTTGAAAGCAATATATTCATCGTCATAATACATGACCCAGCTATGTGCCATGGTGCCGCTGACCGGGATGCCGAACATCTCGCCCGCCAACACGGTGGCCGTCCCGACTGCCCCGCCGATATAAGCGGCGCGGGCCCCGTAAACTGCCGCGTCCATATTATGGGCCCTGCGGGCGCCGAAATCAGAAACCGCCCTGCCCTTTGCCGCGCGGACGATCCTCTGGGTCTTTGTCGCGATCAGGGACTGGTGGTTCACCTGTGCCAGGAGCGCTGTCTCGATGATCTGCGCGTCAATCAGAGGCGCGGTCACCGTCAGGACCGGCTCATTCGGGTACATGATGGTGCCCTCCGGAAGGGCGTCAATGTCTCCATGAAAGCGGTAAGTCTTAAGATATTCCAGAAAGGCTTCATCAAAAAGCCCCAGGCTCCTGAAATATTCAATGTCCTGCTGCTCAAAATGGAGGTTTTCGATGTATTCGATAATCTGTTCCAGCCCTGCGAAAATGGCAAACCCGCCTCCATCCGGATTGGTCCGGTAAAACACGTCAAAGGTGACATGGTCTGCCTGGGAATCGTCGGAAAAATAGCCATTTGCCATGGTCATCTCATATAAATCCATGACCATGGTGATATTCCGTTTGTCAAACTGCGTCATAATCTTCCCTCTTTTCCGCCTCAGCGGAAGAACTGCACAAGCTGCACGCCGTGCAGCACCCCTGCCTGTCCGGATCCAGTTTGTGCGGTTTTCCTGTAAATGTCATCGCCTGGAAGGCGATGACGCAGGCCGTGCCTTCGTGCGAAGCACGAATTTTAAACGGCGCGGCTCTATTACACTATATTGGAAAAAATTATAACATAATTCCATACAAAATGGCACAGGATTTGCCAATTAAGCAATTCCCGTGCCATCTTATAAAAACGGTAATGAATGCAATGTAATGGGCTGTTTTGGATAGCCGCATCGCTGTAACGCGCCGCGTGTCCGGCACATCCTGCCCTGTCACCTTGCGGGTGATAAAGATCCCCAGAATCTATTCCAGCATAACATGCGCCGTATCTTCCGCATAGCCTGCCTCTCTTGCGGGGGCAAGGATAACGCATTATTGGTCTTCTTTCTTGAACCGTTCGGAATAAATCTTCTCAGCGCAGGAATATTTCACGCAGACCGTAAACAGCTTGGCCGCCTTCTGCAGCTCTTCCATGGAAGGATAGGTCGGGGCGATCCGGATATTGGAATCCTTCGGGTCCTTCCCATACGGGTAGGTTGCCCCTGCCTTCGTCATCTTGACGCCGGCCTTCTTGCACTTGTCCACGATGTCCTTTGCACATCCCGGATAAGAATCAAAGCTGATGAAGTAGCCGCCTAAAGGCTTGGTCCAGGAACCAATGCCAAGGCCTCCCAGCTCTTTTTCCAGGGTGTCCTCTACGCATTCAAATTTCGGGCGGATGATGTCCGCATGCTTCCTCATATGCTCTACCATGCCGTGGATGTCGCCGAAAAAGCGCACATGGCGCAGCTGGTTTACTTTGTCGTGGCCGATGGTCTGGACCTTTAACTGGGTCAGGATATCCTCCAGGTTGTTCGGAGACGTGGCCATGGCCGCAATGCCGCTGCCCGGGAACGTAATCTTGGAAGTGGAGGCAAATTTATATACCATGTCCGGGTTCCCGGCGCGCTTGCACTCTGCGAGGATCTCGATCAGGTAATCCTGCTTGTCGTCATAAAGGTGGTGCACGCCGTAAGCATTATCCCAGAAAATACGGAAATCCTTTGCTGCCGGCTTAAGGCGTGCAAAACGCCTTACCGTTTCATCGGAATAAGACCATCCGGTGGGGTTAGAATATTTCGGCACGCACCAGATACCCTTGATCGCCTCGTCGGAGCTTACCAGGGCTTCCACGATATCCATATCCGGACCGCTGGGGGAAGTGGGGACGTTGATCATTTCAATGCCGAAAAACTGCGTAATGGCAAAATGGCGGTCATACCCCGGGACAGGACAGAGCCACTTTACCTTGTCCAGCTTGCACCACGGCGTATTTCCCATGATGCCGTGGGTATAAGCCCTTGCCACTGTATCGTACATGACATTCAGGGAAGAATTCCCGTAAATGATGATATTGTCCGGATTGTTCTCCATCATGTCCCCGATCAGGACTTTGGCTTCCTGGATGCCGGTCAAAACGCCATAATTCCGGCAGTCGTCTCCGTTTTCACAATAGAGGTCCGAGCTGGAATTGAGCACGTCCATCATTTCCATGGAAAGATCCAGCTGCTCTTTACAAGGCTTGCCGCGGCTCATGTCCAGGCTGAGCCCCAGCTTCTGGAACTGTGCGTATTCTTTTTTTAAAGAAGCGATCTCTTCCGAAAGCTCCTCCTTAGTCATCTCTGCATAAGGCTTCATGCTTTCCTTCCCTTTCTGTCTACTCAATCACATCTGAAAATCCATGCAAAAGTATAAGATAAGATTTTCACAAAGTAAACGCCGGACTTGATATAGCGATATATAGATATTATATATCAGCAGTATATTTATGGAATAATTAGAAATCAAGACAGCTACTGTAAAAAAGGATTAAATGGTTTGAAAAACAAAAGAAACACTCAGCGCGGGCAAGGCAGGAACAAAGAAACGCACAGCACAGCCAAAGTAAAAATCTCCTGCATTGGGAGCTGTTTTTCTACCAGGCACTTCAAAAAGGAAGCAGGAAAGTCACCCTTCCTGCTCCGCTGCCTGGCTTTCTTCCCTTTGTCCTATTTCCTCCTGCCCTTCAGATGGTCCTGCTTGTTCCTGACCGTTAGAACCGATTCCCCACTCTTGTTTTGCCTCTTCCTGCAGGGCATGGTCAAATGGGATTTCCGGGCTGTAAGAGAAGATCGTGATATCATGATAGGAAAAAGACACGAACCTGCTGCCCTGGTATTTCAATACACCGGGCACCATTTTGGGTACCGAACGGTAGACTTCTTTGCGGACCACCATCGGGATTTCCCTTTTTTCCTTTCCCGCGTCCTCCGGCACAAATACCAGGCGGTATTCGACTTTGTCCCTCCTGCCGATCAAAGTCTGGTGCGGGTTTTTTCCGTCTTTCCCTACGGGCCAGCCGGCAGGGCTCCTCCTTTACCTTCTGCGTCCGGTCCTTTGCCTCCAGGAAGATATATACGGCTAATGCAGCCAGTAAGACCGCCAGAAACACCGGCATAAAAATGTGCATTTGCTTCCCCTCCTTCCGAGGCCTCCATTCCTTTCGTGCCTTCCATTATACACGAAGCAGCCCTTCTCATGGCAGAAAAAGGGCCGCGCCATATGCTTTACGCACTTCCCATGGCACGGCTCCCTTCGCTTTCCTGTTATATCATTGCTCAAAAAAACGATGGCTTTAGGCTATGTCCCGGCAGCGTGCCTTCCGGGCACGTTCCTGCGTATTCCTCCAGGACACGGCTCTTTCTACCTTCATTGTGAAAACATTGCTGATTTTACAAGCTCATGGCAATGCCGTAAGCGCTCCTCATGGCATGCTGCACGTCGGATGCTTCGTTGCAGTCGCCAATCACATAAAACTTCGGGGACAGCCCTGCAAATTCCATGGCTTCCGCTGCCATCGGGCGCGTGCCAAGGGCCAGCAGGACGTCGCCGCAAGGCGCCTTTTTCTGTTCCCCTTTCCAGTTGGTATATTCCACGCCGTCTTCATCAATCTTCGTAACGGTAGCGCCGCATTCAAAACGGAAGTTCGGCTCTTTGCGCCAGTAATTGTGCACCATGTTCTTATAGTGGGCATGGGGCGCGTCCATGATCAGTTCCGGAAGCATCTCCAGCACTTTTACTTTTTTGCCCAGCTCGCAGAGATAAAGGGCGGTTTCCACGCCGATATCGCCGCCGCCGATGACCACGATGTTATCGGAGAGGTTTTTTTCCATGCTGCCATATACCTTGGAAGCAAAATGCACGTTCGGTCCGTCGGCTCCCGGCATTTTCGGCTTCACCGGGGTAGACCCCAATGCAGCTACGATGACATCATAGTTTTCCTTTTTCAGCAGTTCCGCAGTGGCAGGCGTATTCAGCTTTACTTCGATGCCCGGCTTTTCCATCTGCGCTGCCATGAAATTCTTAAACTGCTTCAACGGCCATTTGAACCGCGGGTAATCCGCATGCTTCAGCTGGCCGCCCAGGGCGCCAGACGCTTCATATAATGTCACCTTGTGCCCACGGCTGGCTGCCACCCTGGCAAATTCCATGCCTGCCGGGCCGCCGCCGATGACAGCGCACTTTAAGCTCTTTTCCGGTTCCTTAAACAGCCTCTCCAGCTTGTCTTCCAGGCCGATCCTGGGATTGACGGAGCAGACCGAACGCCACATGGTTTTCCCGTTGGGCACATGGCATTTGTTGCAGCGGATGCAGGGGACGATTTCTTCCTTCTTCCCTTCATAGACCAGCCTGCCATAGTCTTCATTGTTGATCCATGCCCTGGCCATGCCGATGAGGTCTGCTTTTCCTTCCGCTACGGCTGCGTTTGCCAAATCCGGATCCTGGAAACCGGCGGAAGCGCAGACTACCATATCCAGTCCAAGGTCATGGACCGCTTTTGTCACCTTCGCCATCTTGTCCAGGTAGGGCGCGGGCTTCTCTTCTGTAGAGGTAAAGCCCAATGGATGCTGCGGGTCCATAAGGCCGGAGCGCAGATGGATAATGTCGATCAGGCCGTTGGCCAGCTTGCAGAATTCGATGGTGTCGTCTACGGTATAACCGCCGATGTCCTCTTCATCTACCGAATAAACGCATTCCAGAGGTACATTCGGCCCTACGGCTTTACGGATTTCCCGGTAAATTTCCAAAAGGAAGCGGCTCCTGCTCTCCACAGTCTGCGGGCCGTACTCATCCGTCCGGTCATTGGTAAGCGGGGAAAGGAAACGGGCATGGGGGGAATGGCGATAGCAGCAGTGCATGGAAATAATGTCAAATCCCAGCCGCTTGCAGTCCAGCGCTTCCCTGGCCACATTCTGTGCGTAATAATGGAGCTGTTCCTTTGTATAAGAAGATACCGGGTCCATGGGCGGGTCGTCATCCGACGCGTCATGGTTGCGGTCTGTCTCGGAGCACTGGGGCTGCTGCGATGCCCCCGGCATCGGCGGGAGCTTTGGCGCCTCGCCCGGCTCTGGAGGCGGCACTTTCCCGTCTCTATACATCCAGCCCGGATCCGCCATCAGATAGGCTGTTGCCTTGGAGCCATAAAGATGGATCGCATCCAAAAGCTGGCACATATAATTCTGGCAGGTGTAATCCTCCAGGTTGAACAGGTTGAAATGTCCTGGCGGGTTGTCAATCGCCCTCCCCGGAAACGGGATGTTGTCCTGGTGGAAATGGTTGATCGTCACCGCAGCCGCGCCGTTCCTGGCACGGTTCGCAAAATGGGTGATTATTTTTTCTGTCGGATATCCCTCAAGCCCTTGCAGGAAATGAGGGGTGGATGCAGTGGAAAGCATCCTGTTCCTGAGCACCACGCCCCGGATTTTAATGGGGGAAAGCAGCGCTTCGTATTTCAATTGCTCCATACATTCTCCTTTTTTCATGCCATCGCCTGTGAGGCGATGACGCTGGCCATGCCCACGCGCAGCGCGCCTTTCTTGCATGGCTATTTTTTGCCCCTTTTTGGGGAAATGCGGAGAGCATTGGCCCTCCGCATTGTAAATACCGTTTACTGGTTACTTAAGCTTTACTGTTCTACCCAAAGGCGTGCCCAGATTGTACGCATATTGCCTTTGTAATATACTTTCTCTCCGGAGTAGCCGCCGATGCGCTTGGACATGAAATCATAAGTCGGCTGCACGCCTTCTACCAGGATTGCCCAGTGCTGTGCCGGGAAATACTGGTCCAGCTTCTTTGCGATTTCCGTCTGCTCTTCTACTGTAGACGCGGAGCCCATCTGGTCTAACATATCCAGGTAATCCTGGTCGTCATGGCCATAAGCGTTGGGCATCTGGCCGTTTCCGGTCATCATGAATGCCAGGTCATAGCTGCCATAACCGCCGCCAAAGCCTGCGGACTGCCTGGTATCATCATAATCCTGGGAGTGCTGTACGGCTTCCATCATTTCGGATGCCACCGTGATATTCATGGTAATGCCTACCTGTGCCAGTTCGCTGGCTGCCAGCTGGTACAGCTGCAGGTTTGCGGTCGGATCCAGCTCGATGTCAAATTCAAAGCCATCCGGATATCCGGCTTCTTCCAGGAGCTCTTTGGCCTGCTGCGGGTCATAAGCGAACTCGTCTGTCAGGCTCTGCGGCCAGTCGCCATAGGTGGACCAGCTCATGCCGGTTGCCCAAAGGCCAGGGATGATGACGTCGCCGCTGTTGCCAAGGAATACGTTTGCTGCATCCAGGTCAATGGCATGCTGCATTGCCTGGCGTACTTTGATATTGTTGAACGGTTCCTGGCATACCTTCAGTGCGATGGCTGCTGGGGAAGAAGAATCATACTCATAAATACCGCCTGCGTCTGCATCCTGCAGCTGGGACAGCTGGTCACGGGAAAGGACTTCCTTGCCGTTTTCACCAAACCAGTCCAGCTCGCCGGACATAGCCTGTGCCAGGATATTGGATGCGTCAGAAATGTAAATCAGGTGGATCGTGTCGATATACGGGAGCTTGTTGTCCGGATACCGCTCGTCATAGTCATAGTAATTGTCATTCTTAGTCAGGGTCATGGAGTTGTCTTCTTCATAATCCGTCAGGATGTACGGGCCGGTGCCCTTTGCGTAATGCCAGTCTGATTTCTGGTCATCCGTCAGCTCATCCCATTCCTTGCCGGCAATGTTGACTTTGGCATTCATCAAAGCCTGCTCCTGGATTTCATTTGCCATGCCGTCCGTAAAAGTAAATACGACGGTGGTATCATCCGGTGCTTCGATGCCTTTGATCATCTTCAGCGTGCTGGCCCAGTCATATTCCGTATCTACCTTGTCTACGCCGTTTAAGCCAAGGAGACGGCTGTAAGAATAAACTACGTCATCTGCTGTCAGAAGCCTGCCGTTGTACGGGTCGCCATCCTGGAAATGCACATCGTCACGGATCTTTACGGTCAGAGTGCCGTTTCCGGATGCGTCTGCCTCAAGGACAGGGGCATCATCTGTCGCGATCTGGCCGGTCAAATCATCAATCGGCACCTCGCCTACGTCAAACTGGTAATGGTCGGTATTGTCCATGCCCCAATCCATTACCCAGAGGGTTTCATACCAGAATGAGAACTGGTACTCATCCATCATGGCCGGGTCAAAATAATTGTAGAACTTCGGATAGTAAAGGTTTACCTCCCCTCCATACTGCGGCTCTGTGCCGGTGGTATCCAGGGATGCGGCCTTGATGTCAACTGCCTCCCCGCTGGAAGTTGGCACTGTAGCGGATACGGCGGCGCCGCTGGCGGAACCGGATGCAGCACCGGACGCGGAAGCGCCTCCACAGGCGGCAAGTGACAGCGTCATCGCGGCTGCCATTACCAATGCCAGGACTTTCTTCATTTTCTTTCCTCCTTTTTCATACATAACTTCTCTCCTGCCGCTTCCTGTGCGGCTTAAAGCCTTTTCCCTTATCCGGCGTAAAGAAAGGAAAAAGCCTTTATAACGAAAATCTCCCGATTTTACGTCCCTCCTAAAAAACGATGCAGGCGCCTGCCATCTCCCCGCCGCCTGACGCAGCCAGGGAATGATTTCCTGCCAGACAGGCCAGGCAGGTGCTGTCAGGATAACGCCCTTCTTTACGCGATATCCCCCATGTCTTCTTCGAATTCGTCTTCCTTTTCTTTGAGCATCTTTACAACCTTGTCCAGCTTCTTGCTGTTGTAACTGCCTACGCCTCCCCTAAGGCGCGGGTCCAGGATATCCCTGACAGCATCACCGAACATGGATGATGTAAAAGTCAAAAGCGCGATGGCGATACCAGGGATGATGCAGAGCCAGGGTGCTGTAAACAGCATGTCACGGCCTTCGCCTGTGATCAAAGCGCCCCAGCTGGGTGTGCCCGGCGCAACGCCATATCCCAGGAAGTTCATGGAGGCTTCCATCAGCACAACGCCGCCAAGGGAGCCTGCTGCTGAAATGATGATTAACGGCATGATGTTGGGTACTACGTGCTTGACACATTTCCAGAGGACGGAGCCTCCCAGAAGGTCTGAGTTATCGCAGTAGCCGGAATCTTTTACCGAAATCGCCGCGGAACGTACCATCCTGGAGCCGCCGATGCCGCTGGGCACCGAAAGGGCGATGATCATCTGCGGGATGCCGTTGCCCATCAGGCTCATCATCAAAAGCAGAAGCAGCATCTGCGGGATGCATCCGAAGGCATCCACAATACGCTGTACAATCAGGTCAAACCAGCCGCCGATGACGGCAGATAAAACGCCGATCACCAGGGAAACAAGCGTGGACAGGACCGTACAGCAGACGCAGAGGATAACGGACGTCCTTGCGCCGTAAATCATATAGCTCAAAAGGTCCATGCCCAGCTGGTCTGTCCCCAGCGGATGGGCCGCGCTGGTAAAAGGCGCTACCAGGCGGTTGCGCACGTCCATAGGGAGCATATGCCCTACCAGCTTGGTGGGTGCCAGCACATCTGCAAAAATTGCGACAAAAACAAAGAACAGGAGGATAATCAGGCAGATGCCTCCAAGGGTCTTTTTCTTAAAAAGGTCTTTCCAGAATTTCATACCCTTCCTCCTTAATCAAACTTGACTCGCGGGTCGATCCACTTATAGCACAGGTCTACGATGAGGTTCACAATCATGACAAAGACCGACATGACCAAAACGCAGCCTTCTACTACGGGATAATCCCTCTGCCCCAGCGCGGTTACAATCTGGCTCCCGATGCCCGGGATATTGAAAATATTCTCCAGGATGACGTTGCCGCCAACCAGGGCGCCAACAGAACCACCAATAATCGTAATAACCGGGATCATGGCATTCCGGAACGCGTGATGGTGGAGCACCCTTTTCTGTTTCACGCCTTTTGCGTACGCGGTACGCACATAATCCTGCCGAAGCGTATCCAGCACCTGGGTCCGCACCAGCCTAAGCTGCATGCCGGCCTGTGCCAGGGCTCCCAGAATCCCCGGTACCAGGAACATCTGCATGTTCTTGATGGGGTTTTCAAAGAAACTGACAAATTTTACGGGAGGCGCGTATCCCCACCAGTGGGCCGGATAAAACAGCACCAAAGTAGCGATCCAGAACATCGGCACGCTCATGAAAATGACGGCGATGACACGGATGACATAATCGGAAATGGAATCCTGGTGTGCTGCGCAGTAAAGGCCCAGCGGGATGGAAATCACATTGGAAAGCACCAGGCTGATAATCCCTAGTTCCAGGGAAACCGGGATCTGCTTGTTGACAATACTCTGCACGCTGCGGTACTGGAAGAAGGAATCTCCCAGGTCGCCCCGGAGGATCTGCCCCATCCAGATAAAGAACTGCTGGATAGCCGGCTTGTCCATGCCCAGCTTCGCGCGGACCGCATCCGCGTCCACAGTCTGCCCTGCCTGGGTCATCCTGGTCACGATGGCATCCACGGCATCCCCGGGAATAAACCGGAGCAGCATGAATACGATCAGGCAGACCAGAAACAGCGTAGGGATCAACAGCAGGATTCGCTTGACGGTATACTTTAACATTTTCCTCCTCCCCTCAGCTGACTTTGTGGCAGGCAACCCAATGCCCTGCCGCTACTTCCTTGTACGGCGGCTCTTCCTGCCTGCACCGCTCATCCGCATAAGGGCAGCGGGTACAGAAATTGCAGCCCTTTGGAGGATTGATCGGCGAAGGGATCTCGCCTTTCAGAAGGATCCTTTCCCTTGCCCGGTCTACCGTCGGGTTCGGGATCGGGGCAGCCGAGATCAGCGCCTTCGTATATGGATGCAGCGGATGGCTGTAAAGCTCGTCCGAACTGGTAAATTCCATAATCTTTCCTAAATAGAGCACTGCCACGTTGTGGCTGATATAACGCACTACGGACAGGTCATGCCCGATAAAGACATAGGTAAGCCCCAGTTCCCTCTGCAGCTTCATCATCAGCATGACGATCTGCGCCTGGATGGATACATCCAAAGCGGAAACAATCTCGTCGCAGACAATAAAGGAAGGCTGCAGTGCCAGAGAACGCGCGATGGAAATCCTCTGCCTCTGCCCGCCGGAAAATTCATGTGGATAGCGGCTTGCCACCTCCGGGTTAAGCCCTACCATCTCCAGCATTTCACAGACCTTTTCGTGGATTTCTTTTTTCCCGGAGATCAGATGGTGGATCTTAAGGCCTTCGGAGATACAGTCTTCAATGGTAAACCTGGGGTCCAGGGAAGCAAACGGGTCCTGCGTAATCATCTGGACCGTACGGCGCATCAGCCGTTTTGTCTTATTGTTAATATCGTTTAGATCCGTACCTTCAAAAACGATTTTCCCACTGGTGGGCTGGATCCGGTGGATCAGGCAGTTGCCGATGGTGGATTTTCCGGAACCGGACTCCCCGACGATGCCCAATGTCTGCCCCCTCTTGATCTGGAAGGAAACATCGTCCACTGCTTTTACGGAAGCCACCTCCCGTTTCATGAGCCCCTTGGTAACCGGGAAATACATCTTCAGGTGCTCTACGTTCATGATGGTGTCCATGTTGGAGAAAAACGGGTTCCTTGCCTCGTTTTCTTCCAGCCTTACTTCATCACCCATCTGACAGCACCTCCTTTGCCTCTTCCTGGGCCTTGTCCATATGGAGGCAGGCACAGAAATGTCCCTCGTCTACTTTTACCAAAGGCGGCCTCTTCCTGCTGCATTCCGGCTCCGCATACGGACAGCGGGCGGCAAAAGCGCAGCAGTTTGACGGGATCTTCGACATATCAGGCGGCTCTCCCGGGATCGTATGAAGGCCGTGGTCACGGGGCAGGTCCAGCCTGGGCACTGCCTGGATCAGGCCGATCGTATATGGATGATGGGGATGCTCAAAGATCTGGTAGACATCTCCCTCTTCTACAATTTTTCCGCCGTACACGATCTTCACCGTGTCGGCATAGCGGGCAACGATGCCCAGGTTATGGGTGATGATGATGAGCGCGGTGTCATATTCCCGGCGCAGCTGGTTCAGCTGCTCCAAAACCTGTGCCTGGACTGTCACGTCCAATGCGGTGGTGGGCTCATCCGCGATCAGAAGGTCCGGGTTGCAGGCCATGGCCATGGCGATCATCGCCCTCTGCTGCATGCCTCCGGAAAATTCAAAAGGATAATCCTTGACCCTTACGTCCGGGTTCGGGATATCCACCTTTGCCAGAAGGTCTTCCGCCAGAGCGTAAGCCCTTTCCTTCTCATTCATGGAACCGTACTTTTTCTTTTCTTCTTCGGTCAGATTTTCGTCTTTTACACGCCCATGGATCAAAATGCTTTCGGTGATCTGGTCGCCAATGGTCAAAACCGGGTTCAGCGCCGTAGACGGCTCCTGGAAAATCATGGAAATTTCTTTTCCCCGGATCTCTTCCATCTCTTCGTTGCTCAGCTTCATCAGGTCCCGGCCTTTGAAAAGGATCTCGCCGGCTTTGATGAGTCCCGGCGGATAAGCAATCAGCCGCAGTATCGACAGCGCGCTGACCGACTTGCCGGAGCCGGATTCCCCGATGATGGCAACACATTCCCCCCTGTGGACTGTGTAGGACATATCATCAACGGCACGAAGCTCCGTGCCGTCTTCCCGAAGGAAGCTCGTCTTTAAATGACGTACCTCCAGTAATGTGTCCTCCAACTTGTTACCCCCTTTGTTCTGCCTGCTTCCCAGGCTATTTTGTGCTTAAAGCGTTTCCTCGCTTCTTTGTATTTTGGATGTCCTGCACGGTTACCGCTTTGCCGCTATTCTGCTTTTGCGGTCCTGTGCTTTGCTACTTTGTATGTTTTCTCTTTGTAAGATATTCCAATTTTTTCATACTTTGCGATTCGGGGTTTCCCGAAATTAGATGTTTTTAATTATTTTGCACAAAATAGCGCCAGCTAATTCAAGCTTTTTGTAAATTATAAACGAGCGTACCGGTTACATCCAGAGGCTATGGATACAGAAATCTTTTCCTTTTTGTAGGATTCTTACAAAATATCCTGCATGGGCCACGCTTCGCGCCAGCAGGGCACATCTCACTCCTGCTGCCCTCCTTAAATTTCACCCAGGCTGCAGGCCTCCTCTTCCACTGATGCCCTTAACCCACGGGCTGGTCCTCCCAACGCTGCCCATGTCCGTGGCGCGTCGGATGCTTCCACCGATGTCCTTAGTCCACCGGCAGCCCTTCTACATTTTCATCTTTCTTCCAGACGCCGCTCTGGAGGCTTTCCATATAATCCAGGATCCGGAAGGAAAGCTCGAAATGGAAATTAAATTCCAGCCGTGAAAAATCATATTCCAAAAGCTCCTCAATCTGCTTCATGCGGTAAATGACTGTATTACGGTGCATATGCAGGATGTCTGCCGCTTTGGAGAAGCTCCCGTTGGCAAAAATATAGGCCCGCAGGGTCTTTGCGTAATCTTTCCCTTCCCTGCGGTCATATTCGATCAGCCACTTTACCAATGGATGGATAAAGTCGTCTGCCCTATATTCCTGGGTCCCCTCGTGGATTAAAAGTTCAAACACACAGGCTTCCGCCATGACCAGCCGGTCTTCCCTTCCCAGCTGCCGGTTCAAATCCAGGATATCCTTTGTCTCCCGGTAAAAATAAGCGCAGTCTTCCAGCCTGTGGATCGGCATGGATACCACCCCGTAAAGGGAGACCTGCTCCAGGTAATCCCGGACATTGGACAAAAGGACGCTGTCATGGCGGATTTCCTGCGGCACGGAAAACAGGGATACCATCACCGTCCCATCCAGGATCGTCCGGGCGTTTGGAAGCATGCCGCTAAGCCTTCCCGCCACCTGGTCCCTGCGGTTAATATCTTTATACTGTCCCTTCCACTGGACCAGCAACAGGTACATGCTGCCATCCATCTGCCAGCCCATCTGCCCGGTCCGGTCCCGGATCTGGTCCGGATCTGTAATCTTCCCATGGATCAGGTCGCTGACCAGAAAATCATCCGAACTGTACTCTACCCCATTTTCCGGAGAATGGGACATCACATGGCCGGATACAATGACGGAGAGGTACCGGGCAAATTCCAGGTCGATGGGGTACAAATTCCGAAAACCCGAATGCAGCTGCAGCTGGCCGACACACCGTTTGCCTGCCATGACCGCGCAGCGGATGAAATACCGTTTCTTATGCATGCCATCCACCATCTTCACAAATTTCCGGTGGCGCACTTCTTCCAGGAACTCCCCGTACTCTTCCACCATGTCCGGATGGTAAGGCACCCGTCCCAGCTGCAGGAACTTCTGCCATGCCGGGTCCTCCACCTTCGCGCTGGAAATTGCCAGGATGGTGAAATTCGGGTCCAGAACCATCACCGGATTGCCCAGGATCTCCGTAGCCCGGTCTACTACCTGCTGCAAAGAATACTCATAGAAGGTAGACCTCTGTGCCAGTTCCAGCAGTGCCTGCCCGACCGCGAAAAAACGCTCTATTACTTCATGTACTTTCTGCAGCTCCGCGGTATCGGATACAAACAGGTAATTCCTTGCATCCACCGCGTATTTTTTCAGCCCGATACAGCAGGCATCCGCGCCGGTGCCATTTGCCTTCTCGGCGATGCCGCCCTGGTAAAAATAAGCAAAAGGCCCTTCCTCCAGCGACTTGTCATCCATACGGATGCCGGATACTTCCGATTCCTTGTCAATACACCGCCAGTCGCAGCCCGGCACGATCTCCGCCGCGCTGCTTAAGATCCCATCCAATTTCATATTACAAACCTGTCCTTTTTATATCGCAAGGAGGGACCCGCTCCTGCGGGAGGATTCCTTGCGATATTCCTGAAAAGAAGGGCTGTGCCCTTTTCGGTACAGCCCTTTTTCGCTATTGTCATCACCCGAAGGGGTGATGACAATAGCCACGCCTTCGTGCGAAGCACGAACTTTTAATGGCATGGCTCTCCAATCATGCCATTTCTTTACATTCCAGGAGGCGGCATCATCCCACCGGAGGGGATTGCATTGTATACCGCATCCAAAACGACTGCCATCTCTCCCCTGGTCACAGGATCCTTGGGACCGATGGCATCTCCGCTGATGCTGTAAAGGCCGTTTGCCACCAGCACTTCTGCGGCTGCCTCGCCGCTGGCGGAAAGCTTATTTGCATCGGAATATCCGGACAGCACGCTGGCATCGCCGCTCTCATCTGTAGAATACCCGATGGCATCCTGGGCTGCATAAATTGCCTCCAGGGCCTGCTGCCTGGTCACTTCTTTATCCGGCTTGAATTTCTTCCCGCTGAAGAATGCCAGGATCCCTTTCGGTTTAAAGGCTTTCGTAATGCCGTTGGCATTGGTCCATTCTACCGCGTCATAATAAGGAGCGGACGAATCCACATCCGGATAGGAAGCGTCCCCGCTGGCCGTCTCATCGGTATCTGCCATCTTGTAAAGGGCTTCAACCAGTTCTGCCCTGGTCATGTTGTCATCCGGACGAAAAGCAGAAGCGCTGCCGGAAGCATCGCCGCTCTCCCCGGTGATAACGTCGTTATAGTACAGGTCATCTGCCGCTTTTCCGATCGCCGCGTCTGTGCTCTCGGAACCGGTAATGTCAGAATAAACAGCAGAATTGGCCGGTTCAAAAGTAACATTACCGATCACGGTCTTTTCGGTTACCGGTTTCCCGCCGATGGTCATGCTATCTAATACGTAAATCGTAACCGGGCTGTCCGATACGATGTTGTCTTCCTTTGCGAGGTCCAAAGTGCCTACTGTGACAGAATCATCTTTGCCGGACCATTCGGTATCGACATTCCATACAGAATCATCGTCAAAGGTAAGCTGTGCCCCCCTGCCGTAGCCTGTTACGGAACCGGTCCATTCAGAATTGTGGAAGTCCACCGGCGCGCTGGATGGGCCGGAACCTGCATCCGGGCCGGTCATGGTCACGGTAGCGGCAATATTGATATCGCCGGAAAGTTCCGTGGTCTGGTCCTCTTCCCCGGTCAAGTCCCATTTGGTATCGCTGTTGCAGTCATAGAAGCTGATGGTGCCGGAGCCCGCATTGTCTGCCGCGATCAGGATATTGTGGGCGCCATCGTCTTTATAATTCTTGTAATTGTTGTTTACGATGTAAGAAGAATAAATGTTGATCGGCGCCGTGCCGGTGGAGCAGATGGGCGCCATTGCCTCTCCGGTCTGGGGAGCCGTATTTTTATCTTCATACCAGTATTTCATGACATCGGTAAGGTCCGAGCCATACTGCGCGTTCGTCTTGTTGATAAACAGGTTCAGCATCGGGCAGTTTACCAGGGACTTGTCGTCCGCGAACTGCCAGTTCTTGTACTGCTGTGGCCAGGCATCATCCGGCGTAGCCATATCGTAAAAATCGTAGTTGTCCGGGTCAAACTCGCAGGTAATGGAGCTGTTATAAACATCAATACCCTGGTAAGTGCCGCTTCCTCCGGACCTGGTCTTGATACCGTCCACGCCCTTGAGTTCGGTATTGTAAGCCATGATATAGCCTGCGGATGCAGATACCAGCGCGCCGTCCATGTTGGAATGCAGTGCGGAATTGTAAACATAAACATAGGATTCATCCGCGCCAATGCTGTAAACGCCGGCACAGCCCCTGCCATAAGTGGTAGCGGAAATATTATTTGCCACGATGACCCCGCCGCCGGTATCGGTAGTAAGCGCCGTACCGGTCTCATCTGCCGTTACCAGGACGGAGGTCCCGTCCGGGATCTGGCTTTCTTTAAATTCCGGAGCTGCCGGGGTATCCCAGTTATCGTCTTCTATGGCAGCTTTGACCGCGGAGTTTGTAGAATCTTCCGCTTTGACCGCGGTACCAAGGTCCAGTGCCGGACGCTCTGCAGCGGTAAGGCTGCTGACATCCATCCGGGCATTGCCGCTGGCGGTAAGCACGTCATCCGCGTTGATGGCAATCTTGCCACCCATGCCGACATAGAAGCCATGGCCGCCAGAGCTGCTGCCGAAGAAACGTCCGCCATGTACGTAAGCGGTGCCTCCTGCTACGGCATAAAGGACATTTTCAATACCGATCACGCTCGGGTCTTCCAACACCAGGCAGGCCTTGTCCGTGCTTTGGTCAAAGGAATAGGAATCTGGCCCGTCGGAAATTTTATAATTCTTCGAGTCCCCTCCATTTACCAGGATGGAAGAACCCAGGCCGTAGAAGTTGGCTGCTTCGGAAGGCCCATATGCAACCGTGTTGCAGGTGGACTGCAGGTCCTTAAAGGTAACGGCGGAGCCGTTGTTTACGAATACCGTTGCCACATCGCCCTGGATCTCTTTGTCGGAGCCCTCCACTTTCTGAATGGAATCCGACTGGATCATCCCGTCCTTGGAAAAGGTAGGTGTCTCGATTTCATCGTGCTCGTAGAACCCTTCATAAGTAGCATTGGAAGAAGCGTCTGTCATGCTCTTCCCTTCTGACTTATAAAGGTAAGTGCAGTACATGACAAAATTACCCGGGCGGGGGCCGTTCTGGTAATTATGTACATAATTGTAAAGACGGATTAAGTCGTAATCTTTGCCATAGACCAGGCCGTCGTTTTCATAAGCCGCGTTGATTACTTCGGCTTTGGAACGATAGCAGGTATTCTGGTCCATTTTGACCATCTTGTAGATAGTGCCGTCCTGGGCATACCAGGTACCGGTCTCTACGCCCATGGTAGAAGGATATTTGTTGTCCCCTTCGCCATCCACATCCGGCACATATTCATTTACATCATCCGGGAGGGACGTCCCTTCTGCAACTGCCCCGTCATCAATTGCCGGCGCTTCATAAGAATCTGCCGGGTCCTGGGCAGAGGTCCTGGTATCGGAATCATCCTTTTCAAATTCAACGTCAATCTCGCCCTGGGCCAGGTCCACGCTGACGGATGTATTGTACTGGTCGTCCACATCCACTTCTTTGCCATTGACTTCTACAGAAGAAATGGCATATCCCAGGTCGGACGTGATATGCAGGTCATAGGTGGAGTCCGCGTCATCCGGCACCAGGTATGTGCCATTCGGATAAACGCTGCCGTTTTTCCCTGCCGTAATCGTCAGGGAACCGGTCTTGGCGCTGCCTTCCTTGATCCCGTAATCTTCCGCTGCCTTGGTAGCCGTCTTGGAATCCGAATAAAAGACATTGGCAGTGGACGCCAAAGCGCCGCTCCCCATATCCTTTATGGTAGACGGGAAACTGAAGAAAGCAGTACCGGCATTTCCTACGTCATAGATAGCCCCGTCCGCAATCTTTGTCATGCCTTCCGGGAACAGCACGTCCCCGTCAAAGTTGGTCAAGAGGATCCCTCCGTCGCCAAAGGAAGATACCGAAAGGCCGTCTACCTCTGCTGGAACCAGGATCGCCTTGTCCGCGCCCTTGTTGTCATCACCCTTGAGGGAGGAGTCCACGCCGGTGATCACGGCGCTCCCATCGCCGGATACCGTGTAGCTGAATCCTCCCGCCTTTCCTTTCGATCCCTGGCTCCCTTTATCCTGGGCGGCCTGCGCGGCACCTGCCGGCATCATCCCTATTGCCAGCAGCACGCTCAGCCCAAAAGCAACGACGTTTTTCCATTTTTTCATCGCTCCCCTTTCCCCTCCTTTTCTTTCCGAGAAGATATGTGCTATTAGCATAAATATATCATAGGAATCGTCTTTATTTTCTGCATGTTTTACATACGCTGATACATTTTCTGTCACCGTGATACGTTATTGGTAATTATTGCGCAATTTTCTCTAATTATATTTTCGGTTTTTGTACGATAAGTACAAAACCGATTCTCTCAGGAAAATATCCGGGGCAATGGGCACGCAAAAGCCAGGACCCGTGGCAAATGCCACGCCATTCGCTGAATTTTGGGTAGAAAAAGGGCCTCCCGCTTCCTGCGGGAGGCCATGCCTGTCTTATATTCCTTTTTTCATGCTGTTTTCTGCACGGTATGCTGGTCCCATAGGCTGGGTGCCGG
>CADBRV010000067.1 GCA_902797185.1 uncultured Lachnospiraceae bacterium | reverse complement strand
AATACGGAAGGGGCATTCCAATGGGAGAAAAGAAGATAACGGGAAAAAAGAAAGTAGCGTTTATCTGCGTCCATAACGCCTGCCGCAGCCAGGTCGCCGAGGCGCTGGGACGGCACCTGGCATCAGACGTGTTCGAAAGCTATTCGGCAGGAACCGAGACAAAATCCCGCATCGACGTGAACGCGGTACGAATGGTGAAGGAACTGTATGGCATCGACATGGAAAAAACGCAGTTTCCAAAGACCATTGAAGCCATCCCCAATCCGGATATCGCCATATCGATGGGGTGCAACGTGGGATGCCCCTTCATCGGAAGGCCCTTTGACGAAAACTGGGGGCTGGATGACCCGACAGGAAAGCCTGATGCGGATTACGTCGCTGTCATCCACCAGATCGAGGAGGACATCCTGCGGCTTCGGGAAAAGCTCCTCCAGGAGCGGGAGGAGATCTGAGCGGTATTTTACCATCCATGTATATCTATATGAAGTTTGAGCCGGATATTATGCACAATAAAACTAAGCTGGATATTAGGTCTGAAAAAACAAACCGGACAGTAAGGGTGAAAAACAAGCCGGACAGCATGCCTGGATAAACAAGACAAATGTAATGTCAGAAAAAATCGAAGACAGCCATTGACCCTAGTATTATACCAGGGTTTATATTTTCTTTATCAGGAACGAAAAAGGCGAAGGGGCGGTCGCAGGAATTGCGGCCGTCCCCTTTTTCGCAAAATAAAGAGGGGTTGACGAAATACAAAAAATACAATAGGGTAGTAAGAAACGGAACAAACATCCTCTTTCAAGGTCCTTTGAAAGAGGAAACGCAACAGAAGGGAAAAAGAAAAATACAGATCCAAAGATTGATTTTTTATATTTGAACGAACCCGACATGGTCAAAGCAGGCGTGAAAGACATGCGGGCTTGTATCGAATCCATGGAAGACATGCTTTTCCTCTTGAAGGAAGGGGATTACATGATGGGCGGCGAAAACCATAACTCCCACGGATGCATGGTGACTTTTCCGGATGATCCGAAATTTCCGGGCATGCCGAAAAACGCCCAGGACCGCCGTTTTATGGCGATGCCGGCATACCTGGGCGGCAAATACCAGATGGCGGGTGTCAAATGGTACGGCTCCAATATTGAAAATAAAAAGAAAGGGCTCCCCAGGTCCATCCTGGTGATGATCCTGAATGACAAAGACACGGGCGCGCCGCTGGCATTCATGTCCGCCAACCTGCTTTCCGCCTACCGCACCGGCGGGATCCCCGGCATTGGCGCCAAATACCTTGCTAAAAAAAGATGCCGAAACGGCAGCCCTGTCTTCGGCGTCTGCTGGCTCTCGGCAGAAGAGGATGCAGAGGACAAGCTTCGTGAGATCGCGGATGAACTCAAAAAATACATGTATCGTACACAAACTGTCAGATAGATGCAGCGAATCCTTCTGCATCGATTTGGTTCCATGGCCCCCTATGCGGCAGAGCCGGTTGATGTGCGTCTGTTGAAAGAATTTGCTTTCACCCCGCGAGGCAGTTTGACCCTGATGCCACTGCGCTTGACAGCGACACCATTATCGCACTTGCTCCGTACTCGATCACGGAACTGGCGCGGTCGATGGATGTGCGTGTGGATTGTGAGATTTGACTTGCTGTGCTCTCAGACTCTATAAGGAACTTACTGAAGTTGATGGAAAGTGCATAGACTTTTGCGAGGGAATCATCGGGATCAGGGAAAACCAAGAATCCCGATGACAACAAGGACAAATATTCCGAAAAAAAGCATCGGGATTCGCAAAAAGCAAATTTTCCGATGACATAGGAGATGAAGCTAACACATCGCAAGGAATCTTCCCGCTGAAGCGGTTCACTCCTTACGATATATCAAGATGAATATGGAAACAGGAGGCTTATCATGGATAGAAAATTGATGTATGTGGAACTGAAAACGGGTTATTCCGATGACGGTCCGGCTTGGATCGGATATGTGAAGGAATCGAAGTCCGGCAGGACCTTGTATTTCCGTGACCATGCTTTCCAGAAGAAGACGGGTTACAATTCCAACTACGAGGATATTGAAAGTGGAGACGAATATTGGATCTCCGGAGTCAAAAAGAATGAGACAAACCGGCACTGGGATGGTCATGGTGTGATCCAGATTGACAAAAGGGCGGTGGAGGAATTCCTCCAGCTGATTGGGGAAAGCAAGCTGCCTTCCGGATATGAAGCAGTCGAAATCATGGATGAATATCCGGTGGAACGGATCAATCAGCTGTTGAACAAATAGAAAATTCTTCTGTTGATAACATGTTCGATGATGTATAGATGATGCATTGGTGGAGGATCATGTTCTTTCTTGACATTGCCATTACCACCCAACCGGCTCCTTGAGGAGTATGGAAGAAATCTTTATATAAAGGACTCTAATAAATGTCGAGGTGAGGGACACCCTTATTCCGGCATTTTTAGAGTCTTTTTTGTATAGAGAGGCAGCTTTGAAAATATTATTAAAACGTGTATATTAAAATTAATAACAGCTAATATAAAATCAAGCACTGTTACATAAGTATGTCAAACGTAAATACTATACATATGTAAATATTATAAAAGAATAGGAGGCCGCTATGTCATTCTTTGAAAACACCAGGAAACCGGTCGGGATTGGCAGAAAGATCATGGCCGCCATGATGTACCTGGGGCACAGCCCTATCGCAAAATGGGGGCTCCATTACCTGCACTTGTCTCCGGATGCCAAGGTCCTGGACTGCGGATGCGGCGGTGGGGCAAACATCAAAAGGCTGCTGCAACTTTGCCCTCAACTCCAGGAATGAAAGCATTATCTCTTACGCAGATTATGCGATCGCCATGGTAGACGAGTTCGAAAAAGACAACCACATCCAGCAGAGGACCAGGACCGCTGCCTGCACTGTGGCAGATGTGTCACTGTCTGTCCGGAAAAAGTGATCCGGAAAGTGGGATAAGGACACCAGGACAAAACTTTATTATATGGACTCTATCACCAATATAGACAGTTTTTATGATATACTACATTCAAAGCTAATATTGAGCGAAATTTTGTGATGAAAAGAGGAAAGAGGAAGTAGACATGTTATGGCTTTGATTCATTGTCCGAATTGCGGAAGAGAGGTCAGCGATGAGGCAGTTACATGCCCGGTGTGCGGTTTCCAGTTGAAGCAGGAGCCGGAGAAAAGGAAATGCTCGAACTGCGGCCAGGAGCTGGTAGAAGGCATGAAATTCTGCCCGAACTGCGGCCATCCGGTGGAAGGCAGCACGGGAGCGGCTCAGGGAGTTTCAAAAGACGGGGAGAAAGCTCAGGATATTCCGGAAGGAAAGGGGGTAGAAAAGGGGAATCCTGCTGAGGAAGGACCAGGTCAGAGCGATTCGGCAGGAGGATCCGCCCAGGGAAAGCCGGCAGGGAAAGGATCAACCCAAGGTGGCCCGGCAGAGGGAGGCCCAGCCCAAGAAAATTCGGAAAATGCAGGAAATCCAACAGGTGAAGACAGCCATGGAAATCCGGAAGACACGGGAAAACCAATAGCAGGGGAATCCCAGAAAAATGCAGGTGGGAAAGGAACCTGCCAAATCTCGCAGGGAGAGGCAGGATCCCAGGATGACTTTGAAGAAGAAGGCGAAGCGTATGAGATTGTCGAAGCCGTTCCTGTTCAGAACGGACCTGCTCAAGAGGATAATGAGACACAGACGCCAGATAAAAAGCATGGCAGGAAGCATGGAAAGCATCGCCTTATTCTGGGAATCATCCTGGCTGCCTTGATCGCTGCGACCTTTGCGGCTTTTGGGATTGTCGCACATAACATCGATAAAGCACGTGCCATACAGGAACAGCAGGAGAAAGAAGAGGAAGAAAAGCAAAAGCAGGCACAGGAAAAATTTGAATATCAAATGCAGCTGTATGATGCAGAACGTGACATCCTGTCCGGGGCTACGGATGCGGAAACTTGCGGCAACCTGATCCTTTCTGTATGGAATAACTGTATTTTTGAAGTAGAAGACGTGGAGACAGACCAGTATACGCAGCCAAATGGATATTTCCTGGATGATTTCAATGATGCTATCGGCAACCTGTATGATGATGCCTCTTTTTCTTCCAAATTGGATGCCATTGAGAGCAACCAGGAGACTGTAAAATCCGATATGAGCAAGCTCAAAAATCCGCCGGATGAATATAAAGATGCTTATGACCAGATGACGGAATTTTATGAATCTTACCTGACGTTCACGAACCTCGTTTTAAATCCCAGCGGCAACCTGCAGACCTTCTCGAGCAATTTTCACGATGCGGACGATGATGTAGTCAACAACTATGATATCCTGCAGGTATATTTAGGTGATGGAACAGACGAAGACCAGGGGGATTCACAATGAAACTTTATTCCGTAGTAACAGATGAAGACAAGCATCCGTATCTGAAATGCATGGCGGATGACCATCATGATGAATGGGGGGGATGGTGTCCATGACAGTATAGAAAGCGCCATCCGCCTTACCGTCCTTAATGAGTAGATGTTTGAAACTTCCGTCACGATTGCGTTGGGGGAGGATGGAAAGCCGCTGGGATGCAGTGTGACTTCCATCGGAAGCCAGGTCCAGTGTGATAATAATACGGACGTTATGATATTGTTTTTGACATTGATTGGCGCAAAAAAATACATTGACTTGCATAACTACCCTTTAAGCCAGATCCCGGAGCCAAGCGATCCGGATCTGGAGGTTTATGAGTACCTGGATAATTTGGGAGATTCAATGGGCATCCGGTTTGAAGAAGGCACGGTTGTAACGAAGAATTCGTGGCTGATCATGCCGGGAGAGGACGGATGCGGCGATTGGTATTTTATCGGTGGTGAAAAGATAATTATTTAATACGATGTAGGATGCAGCCGGATATCTCCTTGTTGCGATGAGGCGCCTGAGAAGTGGTATATGTGTTCTGTTGTTAAATGCAGCCCGTTTAACCTTCTTGACAGCCTTGTATTCTGCCAGCTTTCTTATATCGATATGCAGTCGTTCTTTTCGCCGGAAGAAGAGACGGGGAAGTCTCCTGCAGCGCCAATGCATAGAGAAGTTTCCATTGGAGAGATCGTATCTTTCCTGCATGGGAAAGGACGCCTGGAGACGCCCCTGGCAGCCAGTGGATCGGGCAGGTGATCGACAATTGGATTGGCGGTGTCAGCATAAAGAAGCGGAAGGTCTTTATAGATGAGATCTTTGACGCCATGGCTGCCAGCGGCACTACGACGTTCTACAAATTGCGCCAGCATCTAGAGTATCGCGTTTTGAAAAAGACACTGTGACAAAAAAGGAGCAGCCATTATATGAACAGCTGCTCCCTATCTTCTTATTATATCTGTTTATCGTTTTATATAGCTGGAAACGATATTATTTCTCCCCGGTCTGGTTCGCCAGGCCGCTGAAATCATATTCGCCCTGCGGCCAGTTGTTGATGTACCAGGATTCGACTGTTGTATCGCTTTCCCCGGACTCATTCAGGTCCAGGACAAAGTATTTGCCATTCAGTTCCTTGTAAAATTCCATATGAGGGGTGGAGCTGGTGTTGGGCGTCCATCCATAGGAATCCAGTTTCTGCTCGGCATCGCTTAAGGAATCTCCCAGGTTAATGCCATACAGGCTGACGCTGCTGTTTCCTTCATTTGACATGCTGAACATGATGCCGTCGTCTTCAGTGGCATATTCAATCTTAAAGCCATCTGCTTCGTAAGCGGCTCCGCCGAACTGCCAGGAATCGATTGGATGCATGTCCAGCAGGCTGACAAGGCTGTCTTCCTCACTAAAGTAATCACTGGCGTCTACGACTGTCTGCTGGTTATTGTCCGTACCCTGGCTGGTCCCGCTTGCAGCGGAGTCATCCTGGTCAATTGCGTCCGCGGTTTCCTGCACATCTGCGGATGCGCTGCCAGCACTTTCTATATTGGATGCAGCCTGGCCGCATGCAGCCAGGAGCAGTGCCCCGGCCAATAAGCCTGTCGCGATAAACAAATTCCTTCTTCTCATTT
>CADBRV010000066.1 GCA_902797185.1 uncultured Lachnospiraceae bacterium | reverse complement strand
TGGAGTTTATGCGGATTATATCAATGTAGATGCCCAAGAGGCGCGCCTTTTCTTCCATTTCCAGGACAATGCCCAAGGCATTGGGACGTATGAGATTTATTATGAATTTACCTTACGTGCGATTGAAAATGATACCTTGCAGAATCTTGCCCTGGATACTGAAGGGCAGCCTGAGAAAAAGATCCAGGTTTCGGACGAAGTGCTCAGTTTTTCTTTTAAGGATGCAGAGGGAAAATCTAAAGTATGGAAAGGCGCTTTGATTGATACTTCTTCTGCAGTGGTCTTTTCTCCGGCAAGTAAATACGAGCTGTTTTTTGACAAAGATAAAGCAAGAAAGCAGCGTCCTATTGTTTCCAAAGCAGTTTCTGCTGCATCATCGCGTTCTTTTATTTTCTCAAAGGAGCTTCTGGACGAACTTCAGTCAAGGGAAAAGGAGCTTTCCAATGCGGGCAGTTTGCCAGAAGGCTTTCCTTTCCATAGGGACATCTTAGACCGGATGGTTTACTATGGGAATTTATTGCCGTACCTGCGAAATACAGCGACGCAAGGGAGAAGATTTGGTAAAATAGATTTATTGAAAAGGAATTTTAGCGAAGTTTTTTCGCAGTCGATAGAGGGAGGGGTTCGGCATGCCGGAGATAGAGCAGATTACAGTAAACTGCCCGAAGTGCGGGAAGCAGAGCAAATTTACGCCACGGGAAGCCATCAGCGTCACCGTGGAGCCCCAGATGAAGAAAAAAGTGCTGGACGGATCGATTTTCCATATCAGTTGCCCGTACTGCGGGGAGCAGCTTTTCGTTGATTACAGCGTTTTGTACCACGACATGGAAAAACGGGCGCTGATCCAGTATTCGGACACGGAGGAATATGAAAAAACGGCCTACGAGCTGTTTTACGGGGAGCACCGGATCGAAGCGGTGGAAAACCTGTTCAAAGCAGGATACTGGATCCGGTTTGTCCATTCCCAGAAGGGACTGTCGGAAAAGATCACCATTTTAGATGCCGGCCTGGACGACCGGGTGGTGGAGCTTTACAAAATCCTCCTGGTGCATAAATTCTTCAAGGACCATCCGGAATTTGCCAGGGCAAAAGCGTTTTATGTCCGAAAAGACGGGCAGGGTTATATCCAGATCAACCCGCAGGATGGAAGACCGGTGGTTTCGAAGATCGTCCCGGAGCTTTACAGCGAAATCGTTAAAATCTTCGAGCCGAAGCTCCCGGCAGCCTGGAAAGAAGGACCGTATATTGACCAGCAATGGGCACTGGATTTCTTGAAGAAAGAGGGAGAGAAGGCACTATAACGCGGTTATTTCTAATTCATCGGTATCATGCAGATCATGCAGCAAGGGGCTTTTCCCAGGCTTCTTTTCGCATGAATTGCAACTGCAGATGTTTTATAAGTTGGAAAACAGTATTGAAGGACATTCATAATAAAAGGACGTATGAAAAATTTGCGTTTTTTCATACGCCCTTGCTATCATAATGGACCCTCGCCGCGGTTTACCTCAGCAGCGTGTCCATCAGCATTTCATATACATCCGAATAATGCTGCTTCCACTGGTTACAGACTGCCTCGGCCTGGCTTTTGGTAGGCATGGACATGGTCAGGTCTATGATGGCGCGGTTGTTCTCCCGGACCTGGCAGTGGGCTTTGAACGTCCCGTCATTTTCCGGATAATAATCGCTGAATACCGTCAAAATCTCCCGGATTTCCACCTCATTTTCATAAAGGTATGCCAGTACGTCTTTGCGCACGTCGTCCGGGATCCGGTCCCCGTAGAATTTCAGCGTGCTTTTGCCCGCGTCAGTCAGGTAATACAGGGTGCGGTGGTAGGAGGTTTCGGCAGTAATCAGCCCGGATTCCCGGAGGTTTTCCATCATCTCCTGGAATTTAAAGTAATTCGTATACTCCTTCTGGAGCAGGAACCCGGACAGCTGGTCTGTAGAAAGCGGTCCTTCCACCACGTCCAGCATATAAAGCACAATCAGTTTGTAAAGAATGGAATCAGACATTGGTTTTCTTTATCGGATATGGTCTTTTACGGCCTTGCTTACAACTTCGACAACTCTTGGATCAAACGCGTCCGGCAGGATGTAGTCATCCCTCAGCTCCTCATCGGAAACCAAAGCGGAGAGGGCATTGGCGGCGGCCAGCTTCATTTCTTCGGTGATGGCTTTTGCGTGTCCTTCCAGGGCTCCCTTGAAAATGCCCGGGAATGCCAGTACGTTGTTGACCTGGTTCGGGAAGTCGCTCCGTCCGGTACCAACCACGCGGGCGCCTGCTTCTTTTGCAAGGTCCGGCATGATTTCCGGAACTGGGTTTGCCATGGCGAACAGGATGGAATCCTTGTTCATGGTGCGGACCATGTCCTGGGTTACGATGCCGGGGGCGGAAACACCTACGAAAATGTCAGCGCCTACTAAAGCGTCTGCCAGGGTGCCGGTCTTCTGATCCGGATTGGTGACATCCATCATCTTTTCCTGCATCCAGTTCAGGTGGTCGCTTTTCTTGGAGAGGATCCCGGTGATGTCGCACATGGTGACGTTCTTGAAACCATAGCGCAGCAGCAGCTTGGTGATGGCGATGCCGGCGGAACCTGCGCCATTGATCACGACGCGGCATTCTTCCTTTTTCTTGCCGGTAAGGCGAAGGCCGTTGATGATGCCTGCCAGGACGATGATGGCGGTGCCGTGCTGGTCATCATGGAAAACCGGGATATCCAGCTTTTCCTTGAGCCTTTCTTCGATTTCAAAGCAGCGGGGAGCGGAAATGTCTTCCAGGTTGATCCCGCCATAAGAAGGTGCCAGGTAGGTGACGGTCTTTACGATCTCGTCCGGGTCTTGGGTATCCAGGCAGATGGGGACAGCGTTGACGCCGCCGAATTCCTTAAACAGCACGCATTTGCCTTCCATAACCGGCATAGCGGCCAGGGCGCCGATGTTGCCCAGCCCGAGGACCGCGCTGCCGTCGGATACGACCGCGATGGTGTTGGCTTTCATGGTGTATTTATAGGCGGAGGAAGGGTCTTTTGCAATGACTTTGCAGGGTTCTGCCACACCCGGGGTATAAGCGAGGGCCAGGTCTTCCATGGTTTTTACATGGGCTTTTGGCTCTGTCGAGATTTTGCCGTTCCATTCTTCATGAAGCTTAAGTGCCTTCTCACTGTTTGTCATTGTGTTTCTCCTTTTCGCTGCTTGGTAATCCTTTTAACGAAATGATTTTAAGCTGAAAATGAAAAACGCCCTTCCCGTTCTCCGGGAGGACGGCTTGTCATTTTGAACTGGAATATAAAATTTCATCACCCGGAGGGTGATGAAGCAGGCCATGCACGTGCACGCTGTGTACATTTTGCTGGCATAGCTCTCCGAATAATAATAGCATCCTGTCAAGCGCTTCACAAGAAAGAAAGCGTTGCAATTTATAAATCATGCGTTATAATTCAAATTAGTTAAGGGGAGTTTTTCTTTGGAACGATCGTTCCCAACGATTTCAAAACAGATTACTATTGAATATTTGCCGTAGCAGGCTCATAGATGAGGGTACCGCATATGTAAAGTTACCCTGTTTTTGCCCTTTTCCGTATTATAATCTACATTTTTGCATGTGCTGATACAGGAAACGACAGGTTTTCGGTAGCAGGATCTTTTTGTTTTATTCCCAGACCCGGATCAAAGGACAGACGCCGCATTCCAAATCGTCCATAAGGAGAGCTGCGCCATTATAAACCCACTTCGTGCGGAGGCACGGCCTGCGTCATCACCTTGCCAGGCGATGACAGTGGACGAAGCGGCTGGTGCATCGCAAGGAATCCTCCTGTGAAGCGGATCCCTCCTTACGATATATATTAGAAAAGGAATAGTTATGATGACATCAAATATGAAGGCAAAGTATGAAAGCCTGCCTTTAAAGGAACTTCGTGCCGTGGCCAAGGCGAGGGGGCTGAGGAATATTTCTGCCCTCCGCAAGGCGCAGCTGGTGGAGCGTATGCTGGAAGAAGATATAAACGACCAGCAGAAAGCGGCGCCGCAGGCTGGAGATTCCGCGGAGTCCCAGGCAGCGCCGGCTCCGAAGAAGGGCAGACGCAAAAAAGCAGCCGCGAACGAAGAAAAAGAAGAAGGAAAACAGGCTGAGGCGGTTTCCGGCGAAGAGAATCAGGACAAAGAAAAATCGGGCAAGGGAAAGCCTGAAATAGAAAACCAGCCTGAGGCAGAGGCTTCGGAAAAGCATGGGAGGGGAAAGACCCAGGCAGGGACGAAAACCCGTGCAGGCAGCCGGAAAAGGACGGAGCCTTCCCGCAGCATAGCTTCCGTAAAAGCTGGCGAGGCGGAAGCTGCCGGTCATGAAGGACAGGCTGAAGGGCAGGAGCGTGAGGATGCCCGCAAAGAGGCCGGACGTGGCTATGAACAGCGCGAGCAGAAGGAGCAGGTCCGTGAGCGTGAACAGAATCACGAGCATGAACAGGCCGGTGAACAGAATGAGAGGCCCCGCCGGCGGGTACAGAAGGCTTCCACTTCTTACCGGGAACGGACGGAACGCAGCGGCCAGACAGCCCGCAAAGAGCGAACCAATTCTTCTGTAAATGGCTTCAAACGGGAGAGGGCTTCTTCCTCTGACCAGGGGCAGGGCTTCCGGAAAGAGCGTGCCAGCACTTATGAGCAGGGTTTCCGCAGGGAGAAGACAGCGGTAAGCGATCAGGGACAGGCTGTACGCCGTGAATTTTATGTGAACCCGGCACAGGCAGCGGAAGCCGCCCAGGAAGGCACGCGCCAGGAATACAGGGAAGAAAACGGGCTGTTCCAGACGGAGGAGAACCAGCAGGAGCGCTTAGGACCCAGCAGTTCCGCCACCGGCATCCTGGAAGTGCTCCCGGATGGCTATGGCTTTATCCGCAGCTCCAATTATCTCCCGGGGGATGATGACGTATACGTCTCCCCGTCCCAGATCCGCAAATTCAACCTGAAAACCGGTGACTGGATCACCGGCGGCACCAGGATGCGTACCACCGGCGAAAAATTCAGCGCCCTGGTCCATATCAATTCCGTAAACGGGTTCGCTCCCATTGAAGCGTCCCGCCGCATGAATTTTGAAGACATGACGCCGATCTTCCCGAACCAGAGGATCCGGCTGGAGCGCTCCGGCAGCGATGTTTCCATGCGGATCGTGGACCTGGTTTCCCCGGTGGGCAAAGGCCAGCGAGGCATGATCGTCTCTCCGCCAAAAGCAGGAAAGACCACCCTGCTGAAGCAGATCGCCAAGTCTATCCTGCAGAACGCCCCGGAAATGCATATGATCATCCTTTTGATCGATGAACGTCCCGAGGAAGTTACCGATATGAAGGAAACGATCCAGGGACCCAATGTCGAAGTCATCTATTCCACCTTTGACGAGCTTCCGGAGCACCACAAACGGGTTTCCGAAATGGTCATCGAACGCGCCAAGAGGCTGGTGGAGCACAAAAAAGACGTGATCATCCTGTTGGACAGCATCACCCGTCTTGCCAGGGCATATAACCTGACGGTACCGCCCAGTGGCAGGACCCTTTCCGGCGGCCTTGACCCGGCAGCCCTCCATATGCCGAAACGCTTTTTCGGTTCCGCCCGGAACATGCGGGAAGGCGGCAGCCTGACCATCCTGGCGACGGCCCTTGTGGATACCGGAAGCAAGATGGACGACGTGGTTTACGAGGAATTCAAGGGCACCGGCAACATGGAGCTGATTTTGGACCGCAGGCTTTCCGAACGCAGGGTATTCCCGGCCATCGACATTATCAAGTCCGGCACCCGTCGTGAAGACCTGCTGCTTTCCCCGGAAGAGCGGGAAGCCGCCATGATGATGCGCCGCAGCTTGAACGGCATGAAAGCGGAGGAAGCGGCGGAACAGATCCTGAACCTGTTCGTCCGGACCCGAAGCAACAAGGAATTCTGTGACATTATACGAAAAAGAAGGTATTTATAACGGGAAAAATCCGTCAAAATGGCGGTTGACTTCACCGCGATACTGTAATAAACTACACTCAAATCGGATTTCAAAGGAGATCCCGAGGGGATAAAGCCTGAGGGAACCATAGAAAATGACCCAATGCTTTCAATGGGACCGTTTTCCGGGAAATCCTACACATCGGAAAATCGATGAGCAGAAGGAGTAAGAAGAAAGGCGCTTCTTTCAGAGAGCAGGTGGCTGGTGTGAACTTGCAGAAGGGTATCTTCCGAATGGATCTGTGAGATGCTTTTGTGAACGGCTTCAAGTAGCGAAAGACGGGTTCTCCCGTTACAGAGATAAGGTATAGGAAAGGCGGTTCCGGAACTGCCTGTACCTGATGAGCGGGCTGTCCGACCGGTTTAGGATTCGGCCCGGAACAAGGGTGGCACCACGAGTAGATTCGTCCCTGGCAGAGATAAAAGTCTCAGCCAGGGATTTTTTTATTGCCCAAATTGCGGAAAGCCCGCCGGCATAAGGCCAGGCAGGAAGCAAGGGAGCAGCCCTTTGAAGAGCCGTCTCCATGGGTTGCAGCAGAAAGCATGGCAAACCCCATACAGGAAGCACGGCTTTGCGGCCGGGCAGAAAGCATGGCGAAGCGAGAGGGAATGCAGAATGGAAAAAATGTTGAAGAGCTATCAAAAGACCGTCAGCATCATCAGCGAAAAGCCGGTGGAGCTGTATGAAAACCTTTCCGGCGGGAAAATCGGTTTTCTCCTGGAAAGCTACGACCGGGAATACGACCGGTTCACACTGATGGGGACAGAACCGCAGGCGCTGGTTTCCTCGGAAGGACAGAGCCTGGTGGTCCGCTGGAAAGACGGCAGGATGGAACGCTGGGAAGGCAATCCCAAGGACCTTTTGAAAGATTTTTACAATTCCTTCCATATAGATATTGAAGAAAAAGAGCCGGGATTTTACGGCGGGCTGGTGGGCAGCCTGGGGTATGATTTTATCCGCTGCGTGGAAAAGCTGCCGGACAACAACCCGGATGAAATCGGCATCGACACGATCCAGATGATGTTCGTCACCAGCTTCCTGGTGGTGGATTACCGGGAAGAGACCATGACGGCCATTGTCCTGGGACCAGATACGCCGGAAGGGGAAAAGGAATCCCTTCGGGAAGCCAAAGAACTTCTGGATACGGCAATGGGCAGAGAAATTGCGAAGGGGAAAGACGGGGCAGATGGCCGGGCAGCAGGCGCGGCAGATGGAAATGCCGCGGCAGGAGATCCCTCACAGGCGGGAACTGCCGGAAATGCCGCAGCAGGGAACTGCGCAGAAGCGGGACCAGCCGGTACTGCGGATGCAAAGGCAGATGAGCCTTACCGCGCGGACGGACACATCGTAAGCCAGACAGATACGGAAGAGCAGTACGCAAAGAAAGTAGAAAAGATCAAGCATTACATCCACGAAGGGGATGTGTTCCAGACCGTGCTTTCCCAGAGGTGGACCGTGGAAACCGGGCACGACGGGCTGACCCTTTACAAACAGCTTCGGGAGCTGAACCCGTCGCCTTACCTTTACTATTTCAACTTTGGCACTTTCGAGATCATCGGCAGCTCGCCGGAGATGCTGGTAAAGCGCCAGCGGGAGAAAGTTTTCACCTGCCCCATCGCCGGCACAAGGCCAAGGGGCAAGACGCCGGAAGAAGACAAGGCGCTGGAAACTTCCCTTTTGGCAGACGAAAAGGAACGCGCCGAACACGCCATGCTGGTGGATTTGGCCAGGAACGACATGGGGCGCATTGCCCAGTTCGGCAGCGTCAAGGTGACGGATTTCATGGAGATCAGGCGTTATTCCCACGTCATGCATATCTGCTCCACGGTGGAAGGGCGCATGAAAGGCACGAACCACCCACTGTCCCTTCTGGAATCCTTCCTGCCGGCCGGCACCCTCAGCGGCGCCCCGAAGATCCGGGCAATGGAAATCATTGACGAGCTGGAAGAAGTAAGGCGCGGCGTTTACGGCGGAGCCATCGGGTACCTGGATTTCAGCGGGAACCTGGATTTCTGCATCGCCATCCGTACCATGGTCAAGAAGGGCAGGAAGGTTTACCTGCAGGCAGGAGCCGGGATCGTGGCAGATTCCGTACCGGAGCGGGAATACCAGGAATGCCGCAACAAGGTCATGGCACTGGCCAAAGCCGTAGTCAGGGAGGAAGAGTTATGATCCTTTTCATTGATAATTATGATTCATTCACTTATAACCTGTACCAGTATTTCGGGCTGTTCACTACAAACATCGAGGTCGTCCGCAACGACCAGCTGACCTGCGATGACATCGCCCGGATGGACCCGGAGAAAATCGTCCTTTCCCCAGGACCCAAAGCCCCGAAGGACGCCGGCATCTGCATGGACGTGATCAAGCGTTTCTATAAGGAAAAGCCGATTTTTGGCATCTGCCTGGGACACCAGTGCATCGGGGAAGCTTTTGGCGGGAAGGTTTCTTATGCAAAGGAAATTTTCCATGGCAAGCAGTCCCAAATCACACACTGCGGCACCGGGATTTTCAAGGGAGTCCCAAGCCCCTTGACGGTAGCCCGCTACCATTCCCTGGCAGTGCAGAAGGAAGACCTGCCGGACTGCCTGGAAATCACCGCCCAGACCGAGGATGGCGAGATCATGGGGATCCGCCACAAGGAGTATCCGGTGACCGGGGTGCAGTTCCATCCCGAATCCATTTTTACCGACCACGGCAAACGCATCATTGAGAATTTTTTAAATGGAGAAATCTGACAGCGGAAAGGAAATAATAATGCTGCCTGTTTTCGGAAAAGCCTGCCGGCGAGGCAGGCGATGGGCATGACAAAGGCTGGTTGGTTTTCGAGATGCCTGTTGGCAGGACAGATTCCGAAAAGCCTGCCGGCGAGGCATGCATGGGACATGACAGAGGGCAGAGCAGATTCCAAAATGCTGGACGGCAGGCCGGATTACGAAATGCCTTCCGGCAGGCACGGTCCCGAGAAAAGGAAAAAACAGGCAGCGTGCAGATTGAGAACAAAAAGCTGTGAATAAATGGGGAAACAGTTATGATATTGGATGATATTGTAGAAAAGAAAAAAGTCCGGCTGGAAGTGGCAAAGAAGGAAAAGTCCTTTGAAACCGTCCGACGGGAAGCGGAAGAAGCCATCCGCCAGGGAGAAGGCGGGGAGGAGTTCCCGTTTTACAAGGCTTTGAAAAAGCCGGGGCTTTCCCTGATCGGGGAATATAAAAAAGCTTCCCCCAGTTTGGGAAATATCCCCCAGAACATGAAAGTGGAAGAGCGGATCGCGGATTATAACCGAAGCGTAGACGCCATCTCCTGCCTTACCGAGGAGGATTATTTCCATGGCAGCGTGCCGATCTTTCAGGAAGTGCGGGCGCTGACCCCGCTCCCGATGCTCCGTAAGGATTTCATGATTGACGAGTACCAGTTTTATGAGGCAAAAAGCATCGGGGCAAATGCCATCCTTTTGATTGCCGCCATCCTGGACCCGGTGCAGATGAAAGATTTTTACCAGCTGGCCACGGAGCTTGGGCTGGACGCTTTGGCGGAAGCCCACAGCGAAGGCCAGGTGGAGCAGGCGCTGAATGCCGGCTGCAGGATCATCGGCGTAAACAACCGTGATCTCCGGGATTTTACGATCCGGCTGGATACGACAAAGAGGCTCCGCCCCCTGGTGCCAAAGGATAAATGCTTTGTCACGGAAAGCGGCATCGTAAAAGAGGAAGATGTAGCTTACCTTAAAAAATGCGGGATCGATGCCTGCCTGGTGGGAAGGGCGCTGATGGAAACCAAGGACCCGGCAGCCCTGGCGGAGAAGTGGAAAGCAATGTGACCGGAGATGACATGGCCTGGGAAGAAAAAGAAATGTGGTCGAAAGATACACGGCCTGGGAATAGGATAAGTGTGGTAGAGTAAAAGCCGCTGCGAAGCGTTTTACGGATCCGGACGCCAGGATGGCGAGGGGGCGGGCCGCAGCAGGGCAGGAGGATGAAATGGGAGTCCGTTTTAAAATCTGCGGGCTGACAAAGCCCCGGGAAGCGGGATATTTAAACGAGGCGGGTGCTGATTACGCCGGGTTCGTTTTTTACGGGTCCAGCAAACGGCATGTCACCTTTGAAAAAGCCCGGGAAATCCGTGGGTACCTGGACCCGTCCATCCGGACGGTGGCAGTGCTGGTTTCTCCGGACGCCGGGCTGGTGGAAGAAGCCCAGGCGGAAGGCTTTGACATCATCCAGGTCCATGGGGATCTGGGAGAAGAAGCCTATCACGCTTTGTCCGTTCCGCTTTGGCGGGCTTTGAATGTAAAAGCCGAGGATGGGGAAGGAAAAATATTGGAGCGCCTGAGGGGTCCGGATTGCGGGGACAAATGCGCCGGCATCCTTCTGGACGCGGCAAATTTTGGCAGCGGGAAGACCTTTGACTGGGAAAAGGCAAAAAATATCCGCCGCTATTTAGGAAAGAAACAATGGATCCTCTCCGGAGGGCTGGATGCGGGCAATGTAGCAGAAGGCATACGGCTCCTTTCCCCGGACATCGTAGATGTCAGCAGCGGGGTCGAAGGGGAAGAGGGAAAGGATAAAGACAAGGTTTTCGCATTTGCAGAAAGGGTAAGACATTATGGATAAACGTTATTATGGAGAATTCGGCGGACAGTTCGTATCAGAGAGCCTGATGAATACGCTTTCCGAACTGGATGATGCATTTGAAGATGCCATCAAGGACCCGGAATTTTTAAAGCAGGTGGATTATTATCTGAAACAGTATGTAGGCAGGGAGACCCCTCTTTACTACGCAGAGCGCCTCAGTGAGAAATATGGCACCAAGATCTACCTGAAGAGGGAAGATTTGAACCACACCGGTGCCCATAAGATCAACAACGTCATCGGCCAGATCCTTTTGGCAAAGCGGATGGGCAAGACCAAGGTTATCGCCGAAACCGGTGCCGGCCAGCACGGCGTGGCAACTGCTACCGGCGCAGCGCTTTTCAACATGGACTGCAAGGTTTACATGGGCGCGGAAGACATGGAGCGCCAGAAACTGAACGTGCTGCGTATGGAAATGCTCGGTGCGGAAGTTGTAAAAGTCACCTCCGGCAGCAACACCCTGAAAGATGCCACCAACGAAGCGATCCGCAACTGGACAAAAGACGCGGAGGATACCTTCTATATTATGGGGTCTGCGGTAGGACCGTACCCGTATCCAAAGATGGTAAAGACCTTCCAGAGCGTCATCAGCAAGGAAGCAAAGCGCCAGCATATGGAAGTGGAAGGCAGGAACCCGGACGTGGTCATGGCCTGTGTTGGCGGCGGCTCCAATTCCATCGGCATGTTCGCTGAATTCATCGATGACCCGGAAGTCGAGCTGATCGGCGTGGAAGCAGCAGGCAAGGGTATTGAAACCGGCATGCACGCCAGTGCGTTCCATGGCGGTGAGATCGGAACCCTACACGGCATGAAGTCTTACCTGCTGCAGGACGAGGACGGCAACATCAAGCTGGCCCATTCCATTTCCGCCGGCCTGGATTACCCGGGCGTAGGGCCGGAGCATGCATACCTGCATGACACCGGGCGCGCAAAATACGTGGCAGTTACCGACGACGAGGCAATGGACGCTTTGATGGAGCTCTGCCACCTGGAAGGCATCATCCCGGCGATCGAGAGCGCCCATGCTTTGGCATATGCGTTTAAGAAAGCGGAGGAAATGACCATGGACCAGTCCATGATTATCTGCCTTTCCGGACGCGGGGACAAGGACGTAAATACCATTGCCGATTACCTGGCAGGCAAAGGATATATGAACTGATCGTACCGGCAGGAAAATTTTCCGGATAAACAGGAATTAGAAAAGCCGTGCCATGGAAAAGCACGCTTCGCGTGGGTGCGGCCTGCTTCATCGCCTTTGGGTGGTGAAAATATTAGGAGGAAAAAAGATGGCAAACCGAATCGAAGAGCGCCTGGCAAAGCAGAAAGCAGCAGGCAAAAAATCGTTTGTAACATATATTACCGCAGGGCTTCCAGACATGGACCGCTGCATGGACCTTGTAAAAGCCCAGGAAGAAGCAGGGATAGACATTATCGAGCTGGGGATCCCGTTCTCAGACCCCACCGCAGACGGCCCGGTGATCCAGGACGCTTCCTACCGTTCCATCCAGAAGGGCACCACGCTGCGGAAAGTTTTCAACGCCGTAAAAGGGCTCCGCGCAGACGGCTGCGAAGTGCCCCTGGTCTTCATGATGTACTACAATACGATCCTGCATTATGGCATAGACGCTTTTGCAAAATCCTGTCGTGAAATCGGCGTGGATGGGCTGATTGTGCCAGACCTTCCATATGAAGAGCAGGCAGATTTAAAGGAAGCTTTGAAAAAGGAAGAGGACGCTACCATCCTGATCCAGCTGGTTTCCCCGGTCAGCGGCAAGAGGATCCCGATGCTGACAAAGGACGCAAGAGGCTTTATTTACTGCGTATCCGCCATGGGCGTTACCGGGCAGGAAGGCAAATTTTACCGCACGATTAACGATTATCTGAAACAGGTGAAGGAAGCCTCCGATATCCCGGTATTCATGGGATTTGGAATCCAGACTGCCAAGGACATCGAGCCGATGAAAGATATCATTGACGGCGCCATCGTGGGCAGCCACTTTATCCGGCTGATGGAAAAGAACAATTACAGCCTGGATGTGGCAAAGGATTACATTCGCACCTTCAAGGAAGAAATGAACGCTTCATTTTTTAAAGCGTGATGCCCGAAAACGGAAATACGATTTTGAAAAAATAAAATGGCAAAAGCCCGCCTGCTGCAGATGCTTGCCGTAACAGAGCCCTGGCCGGACAGAGAAAAATTCCCCGCCGGCTCAGGACAATGAAAAATGCGGCAGTGCGGGCTTTTGCATTTTACAACAAAGAGGACGGCAGCATCCCTGCTTATCGGAAGATCAGGATAATGTCCTGCCGGCGGCAGCCAGCCGCTGCCTGAAAAAAAAGTGGTATACTTTTCCGAATAGTGTTATGATACATAAGTAACAAGATCGGGTAGAATGCCCGCATCTGTTAGATACAAAAAAATAAGGAGAGTAAGACCAATGGCAAAGAGAATTATTACTGTAGCTCTTACCGGTGCTGTTACGCCGCATGGTTATGATGTGCCGGAAACACCGGAAGACATTGCAAAGACTGCTTATGAATGCTGGAAAGCTGGAGCATCTGTAGCCCACCTTCACATGAGGGATGACGAGGGCAACGGTGTTATGGATCCGGTTAAGTTCTATCAGACGATCAAGATCCTTCGTGAAGATTATCCGGATTGCGATATCATCGTAAACTGCACCTCTTCAGGAGATAACCGTGTATCCGATGATTCTCCTTACGGAAATGCAATCAGAAGACTGCATCATAAAATGGTTCCGGGAATCGAAATGGGTACTTTCGATGCTGGTTCCTTCAACTGGGGCATCCCGGGTGGTATTTTCTCCAACTCTCCGACCTTCCTTACCGATGTAGGACATCTTTATCTGGAAAGAGGCATCAAGCCGGAGTTCGAAGTATTCGACATGGGCATGATCCGCGCCGTAGGTGTATATTGGAAGAAGGGCATCGTTAAGGCTCCGCTTCACTTCCAGCTGTGTCTGGGTGTTGTAGGCGGCATGGATGCTTCTCCGCGTTCCGTCCAGATCATGCTGGAGGAGATCGAGCACCTGCAGAAGACCGGCAACCTTCCGGAAGAAGTTACCGTTTCCGGTTTCGGTATCGGCAAAGGCCATATCCCGGTTATGCTGGCTATGCTTGCGAACGGCCACCACGTACGTGTCGGCATGGAAGACAATGTTGTATACGGCAAAGACAAAGACGGCAAGAAGATCATGGCTACCAACCTGATGCTGGTACAGCGTGCAGCGAACATCATTAAGTCCATGGGCGATGAGCCGGCAACCGGCGCTGAAGCTCGTGAGATGCTTGGCCTTAAGCCGCTGGATCGCGAAGCTGTTGTTAAGGCACTGGATGCACTTACCATCGAAGAGATCGAGAAAGCAAAACAGGAGACCAAAGACAAATATGGCACTACCTATTTTGCAGCAAAGGGCATGGGCTGATCGAAAGATTAATCTTGCAATTGCATAAAACGAATGAAAACCGCATAGGCACGGCTGCCTATGCGGTTTTCTTATATTTAAAAGCGTTACCGTTCAGAGGCCTTTTGAAATCATGGGGCCTGGACTCGTCAAATTTACTGTTTTCCACAAAAATGCGCGTAATAAACCTGTAAAATGTTACAACATGTGGAAAAGAAGGTATCTAGATGTTGCGTTGAAGAAACAATCAGATTGTGTTAACCTTTACTCTATAGATGTTACATAACGAGTCAGTCTGTCCTGTCCTGCTTTCGGAGATATGCGAACATTTCCCAAAGGCAGTGGAGCTGTCTGGAAGGTGATGCCATTTACCCGGGGATGGCAAAAAGCCCCACGGGGAAGGAAGGCGCCGCCAGGAGCATTTGTTGGGGGATGCCCCCACGGCTACCGTTCCGGAAGGCAGCAGGATAATATAGAGGAGTGAGAAGGGTGAGAATCAGAAAAAGAGTAGGGACCGGAGCGCTCTGTGCCGTTTTGACCGTAGGACTCATGGCGGAAGGCGCGACCCCTGTTTTAGCGGATTCTACATCGGATACGCAGTCCCAGCTGGATGAGAAGAACCAGGAAATTGACCAGATCAAGCAGAACCAATCCAACCTGGAATCCGACCTAGCCGGTTACCAGTCTGACTTGCAGACAGTCAGTGACCAGCTGACCGATATCGAGAACCAGATTTCTGACAAGCAGCAGCAGATCAGCGACCTGGAATCCCAGATCCAGCAGGCCGAGTCAGACAAAGAAGCAAAAGAGCAGGCCGTAAAAGAGCGTGCACAGTATGTGTACGAAAATAAAAACGAAAGCGTCTTAGAAACGCTTTTGGAAAGCAAATCTCTCGGCGACCTTTTAACCAGGGCGGAATATATAAATGCCGTATATAAATACGACAAGGATATCATTAACCAGTATGAGGATTCCTGTGAGCAGCTGGCTGATTTAAAGGACCAGCTCACCGAGGAAAACCAGAACCTGGCAGACCTGCAGGAAGAATCCGAGGACAAGCAGACCCAGCTGCAGGCTTCCATTTCCGATACCCAGAGCGACCTGGAAGTTTCTGATGATGAACTGCAGCAGGCACTTTCGGATGCCAGTGCATTGGAAGAGCAGCTGAAGGCAGAAAATGAAGCGGCCATGGAAGCAAAAGCGGAAGAAATGATGAATTACAGCAGCGGCGACATGGTAGCCGTGCAGGTGCCATATGAAGAGACCGTGACGGAAACAGTGGAAGTGCCTGCAGACGAGGCGGATTCCACAGGGACAGGCTCTTCCTCCACAGGAAGTACCAGCAGCACCACCGGCTCTTCCAGTACCGGAAGCACGACAACCAGCACCGGAAACACCGGATCCACAACCGGCGGCACCGGTTCTGCCACGCAGGGCAGCACTGGGACTACCAGCCAGGGCAGCGCTTCCAGTTCTTCTACAGGGAAGACTACCAGCTCTTCCGCCGCATCTTCTGCAAGCTCTTCTTCAGGACAGAAGACCGTAACGAAGACCATCACGAAGACCGTGACAAAATACAGGACGGTTTACGAGCAGGCACAGTCTTCCGGCGGATATCCGTATAACGACAACAGCGGGCGTACTTACAGCGCCAGCCAGTCGGAAAGGGAACTTCTGGCAGCCATCATTTACTGTGAGGCAGGCGGGGAATCCTATGCAGGGCAGCAGGCAGTAGGCAGCGTTATCATGAACCGTGTCTACAGCTCTTCCTTCCCGAATACGATTACGGGAGTCGTTTACCAGAGCGGGCAGTTTGAGCCGGTATCCAGCGGCAGGCTGTCACTGGTATTAAGCCACCACCTGTATTCTGCTACCTCCATGCAGGCAGCCAACGCTGTCCTTTCAGGAAACCTTAACGTGAAATACTGGTTCTTCTATTCCGCTTCCTACTGGAGGGGAAATTATGCCATGAAGATCGGCAACCAGATTTTCTTCTAAAGATATATCGTAGGAAAGGATCCGCTTCAGCGGGAGGATCCCTTACGATGAAGCAGGCCGCACCCGTACACGCAGTGTGCATAGGAATGGCGCGGCTTTCCAAAAACCAGCCAGGACACCCCTGGGAATAAGGGATGGCATTACAGCTGTCTTTTAAAGGGAATATGAATAAAAAGAAAGGAAAGCGGGAGCGGCTTAAATGCCGTTCCCGTTTTCCGCTGTTATGGGCGGCAAGAAACAAGACCCGTGCTTTGCTTTCTTCCCTTAGTGCATCGTAAGGAAAAACCGCTTCAGTGGGAGTCGCATGGCATGCAGGATGCTGATGGGCTTGGAATAAAAAGCAGGTTTCAAATGCCCGGAGACGGCACCAGAGCCTTGAGAAGGACAAGGAGCGGCAGGCATTGGCCTTTCCCCCTTTTTCGTGAAAAAACATTGGCCGGCGTTGCGAATTCAAAAGCATGGTGATAATATTATGAAAGAGTGTTTTTTACTAATACCTAAAAGTGAAGGAGACAAAAAATGGCAAGAAAAGTTGTAATTGCGAGCGCATGCCGTACCGCGATTGGAAAAATGGGCGGCCAGTTCAAAGATGTCAAGGCAGTAGACCTTGGCGCTGCTGTAATCAAAGAAGCACTGAAACGTGCCAAGATTACGGACCCGTCCATCGTAGATGAAGTACAGTTCGGCTGCGTAATTACCGCAGGCCTTGGCCAGAACCCTGCACGTCAGGCAGCTGTAAAAGCAGGTCTTCCGTATGAAGTACCAGCATTTACGCTGAATGTCGTTTGCGGTTCCGGACTTAAGACCGTAAACAATGCCGCTTCCATGATCAAAGCAGGCGATGCTGACATCGTTGTTGCAGGTGGTATGGAAAACATGTCCCAGGGACCGTTCGCTGTAATGAAAGGACGTTACGGATATCGTATGAACAACGGCGTCCTGGTTGACTGCATGATCAATGACGGCCTGTGGGATGCATTCAACAATTACCATATGATGATCACTGCTGAAAACGTTGCCGAGAGATGGCACTTGACCAGGCAGGAACTGGATGAGTTCTCCGCATGGTCCCAGCAGAAATGCGAAGCCGCTGTCAAGGCTGGCAAGTTCAAAGACGAGATCGTCCCGATCGAAGTCAACATGGGCAAGAAGAAAGGCATCGTAGTTGTCGATACCGATGAAGGACCTCGTCCTGGCACCACAGTTGAGACCCTGTCCAAACTGAAATGCGCTTCCGGCAAGGAAGGCGGCGTTGTTACCGCAGGTAACGCTTCCGGTATCAACGATGGCGCAGCTGCCCTCGTACTGATGACAGAAGAAAAAGCAAAAGAGCTGGGCGTAAAGCCGATGGCTACTTTTGTAGACGGCGCACTTGGCGGCGTAGATCCGGCTATCATGGGTGTTGGACCGGTTGCAGCCTGCAGGAAGCTGTTTAAGAAGACTGGCATGACCATCGATGACATCGACCTGATCGAAGCAAACGAAGCATTCGCTGCACAGTCCTGCGCAGTCGCTAAGGAACTGAACTTCCCGAACGAAAAACTGAATGTAAACGGCGGCGCTATCGCCCTTGGACATCCGGTTGGAGCTTCCGGTGCCCGTATCCTGACCACCCTTCTTTATGAAATGCAGAGAAGGCCGGAAGTCAAGACCGGTCTTGCAACCCTTTGCATCGGTGGTGGCATGGGCTGCGCAACCATCGTAAGGAAAGAAGACTAATTACGATAATTGCTTGGAAGGAAAGCCTGCCAGCTTGAAGAGCAAAGACGTATCTTCGAGGTACGTGAGGGCAGGGCATATTTTCCGGAAAAGTAGATGGTCCGGCAGAGCAGGGATTCCTGGCCTGCCGGATTTTTTGTGTAAAGAAGAAATTTTTAAAAAAATTGAAAAAATTTTAAAATGGTGTTGACAAGGACCAGAAAGTTCGGTATTATAGTGAAGCAGTCGCGAAACGGCGGCAAGTTATTTCGCAGGAGTGGCGGAATTGGCAGACGCGCAGGCTTCAGGTGCCTGTGATCGTTTAGATCATGTGGGTTCAAGTCCCATCTCCTGCATTGCGAATAAAACCTCAGAGTCATTGAGAAGAAGTCAATGGGTCTGGGGTTTTTTATTACTATCCGGGCAGTAAAAATGCAGGATTTTATCGCTGTGGCAGCCTCGTGCAGAGGGCCGGGTCCTCCGCCTTTATGTTGGATATGCAAAAGAACGCCTTTCTGAAATGGAAGAGCGGCAGGACCGCTGCCTTGTACTTGGCTGTGTACTGGCTGCGCCAAAGGCAGCCTGCTCAAGATGGAAGGAGGATTTCTTCCATGAGTTTGGAAAATAATGAAAAGCAGCAAAGCAGCTTGATGGAAAAGGCTTTACCGGGAAAGGAAGCTGGCGGCATCCTTCAAGGCCAAAGCCAGGTGGAAGAGATGGCTCACGGAGATATTCAAAGCCGGGTGGAAGAGATGGCTCACGGAGACATTCAAAGCCAGGTGGAAGAGATGGCTCACGGAGATATTCAAAGCCGGGCGGAAGAGATGCCTCACGGAACGATTCAAAGCCGTGAGAAAGAGGCGTCTTGCGGCACTGTCCCGGGTTTGGACCGTTATCTGATGGATTCCCTTCTGCTGATGGGGGAGACGCTTCTAAACAGCGGGGCAGAAGTGTTCCGGGTAGAAGATACTTTGGACCGGATCGGGCTCTCTTACGGGGCATCCCACATGAACGTGTTTGCGCTAAGCACCTTCCTCCTGATTACCATAGAAGGTCCGGATGGGAGCAGCATGACCAAAAGCCGGCGTTTCCGGAACCTTGCCGGCGATACGGATTTTACCCGCCTGGAGCGCTTAAATGCCCTCAGCCGGTCCGTATGCCGCTCGCCGATACCCACTGCCACGTTATATCGGAAAATATGGGCAATCGCCTTTCAGAAGCGCAGGAAGGGAGAGATGCTGGCAGGATATGTGCTGGCATCCGCCGCTTTCACTGTCTTTTTCGGTGGGAGCGTGCTGGACGGCATCGTGGCAGGCGGCATCGGCGTGCTGATCTGGCTTATGATGCTGCACCTGCATCCTATCTGCATGAATTCCATTGTGTTTGAATTTACGGCTTCTTTCCTGTCCGGGTTCTGCATCTGCCTGCTGTCCCACCTGCTGCCCTCGGTGCAGATGGGGGAAATCATGATCGGGGATATCATGCTGCTGATTCCGGGCATCCTGTTTACGAATTCCATGCGGGACATCCTGCTGGGGGATACGATTTCCGGCGGGATGATGCTGATCCATGCCGTGCTCCTGACCTTGGCCCTTACTTTTGGGATTGCCACGGCGATCTGGTGTGTGGGGTGGCTGCTATGAACGGGATATTAACAATCGAAGTGTGGAAGCAGCTTATCTTTGGAATGCTGGGGACGGCCGGGTTCGCCTTGATTTTCCATGTGCGTTACCGTTTCCTGCCACTGGTAGCCTGTGGCGGCTTTTTATGCTGGCTGTCCTACCTCTGGGGGCTTTCCTTGTTCGGGCAGGATGCCTGCTTCCTGGCCACGCTGCTTTCCGGGTTTGTTACGGCTGCTTTTGCGGAAGTTTTTGCCCGAATCTGCAAATCGCCCTCTACGGTGTTTTTCCTGACCTCCATGATCCCGCTGATACCGGGACGGCCGCTGTATTATTTTATGGACGCCATCGTGGACGGCAGCCAGAAACGCGCCGCTTATTATGGAATGGTGGCGTTTTTGACTGCCTTAGGGATCGCGGTGGGCATGAGCATGGTCTGGACTATCTGCTTCTTTCTGCGGAAGGTGCAGGGGAAAGGTTCGAGACCACAAGCCCGGTGAGGATGAAGCAGGTGCCCAGGAGGGAAAGCCTGGTAACCGGCTCGTGGAGGATCAAAGCGGAAGCCGCCATGGCGATGACCGGGTCCAGGTAGATATAGATATTGATTTTGACAGCGCCCAGGATGCCGGAGGCATGGTTCCAGAAAACATAGCAGAGGGAGCATGCCAGGAAGCTTAAGTACAAAAGGTTGACGAGGTTTACCGGCCGCAGGAACTGGGAAGGGTCAATGTTTATTCCCTCGCGAAGGGTGATGGGGATGATGAACAAAACGCCCCAGAAGAAGATCCGCTGGGTGCTCTGCAAAGCAGGATGCCCCAGGCTGTTTACCTTGTTTAAAAGCAGGCTGTAAACCGCCCATGCCAGGGCGGCGCCTAAAGCCAGGATGCTGCCTTTGGGATCCAGGTGCAGCCGGGCACCGTTTAAATTGATGATGATGATCCCGAAAAAAGCCAGCCCCAGCCCCGCCAGGAACGTCCACTGCAGGCGTGCCTGCCCGCGGGAAAGCAGGAAGGCAAAGAGGGCCGTCAAAAGGGGCGCGGTGGATACTAGGATGCCTACGGTAGAGGCAAGCGTGTATTTCAGCGCGCTGTTTTCGAAAAGGTAGTACAGCGTGACGCCGGTAAGCCCGCACAGGGCATACAAGGCTTCTTCCTTGAGACTTCCCAGACGCAGCATATGGGGATAGATCAATTTTAAGGAAAAATATCCCAGTACGAAACGCACCAGCAGGATTTCCGTTGGGGAAAAGCTGGTTAAAAGGACTTTGGTGGATATAAAAGTCGTGCCCCAGATGATGGTGGTAACCAGCGCCAGCGCATGGCCGGTCAGTTGTGATGGTGTCTGTGTCTCTTCCATAGGTCCTCTAGTTTCGATCAGAGTTCTGATTTATCTGTGAATCGTAAAAATTTTGATGCGGATTATTTGGTGGCAGCAGTTATTGTGTAAAAGAAATCTTCCGGACAGCTTTTTGTGCAGGACTGTTTGCACCAAGCCCCGTAGATGGATGTTTTCGGTACGGGCATTTTGCTGAAAACCCAAAAAATATTATATAGAAAACAGGTTTGGAAGAAAAGGAAAATCGATGAATATCCCGATGAAAAAAAGAATCATTTCAGCCGCTGTCCTGGTAGGTGTTTTCCTGGCAGCTTTTGCCGGTCTTTACTGGTATAAAACCCATGGCAAAGGGAAGGAAGCAATCCGTGATATCTATGCTATGGATACGGAAATGGAGATCAAGACCTATGGGAAAGACGCGGATAAGGCGGCTGACGCGGCGGTTTCGGAAATCCAGCGGCTGGACAAAATGCTTTCCGCCCAGAATGAGGATTCTGAGATTTACAAATTGAACCAGGCGGGGGAACTGGATGTTTCCGATGAAGCAGTTTCCATGATCCAGGAAGCCAAGGAACTGAGCGAGGAGACGGACGGGGCATTTGACATTACGGTGTACCCGCTGATGGAAGCCTGGGGGTTCCCCTCGCAGGATTACCGGGTGCCGGAGCAGTCGGAGATCGACGAGCTTTTGACCCATGTGGGTTCGGATAAAACAACGATTGACGGGAACCATGTGACACTGGCCAAGGGTACCCAGATCGACCTGGGCGGCATCGCCAAAGGCTATACTTCCGCCAGGCTGATGGAAATTTTTCAGAAATATGACCTGACGACCGCTATGGTTTCGCTAGGAGGAAATGTCCAGACCTTACGGCCGAAGGAAGATGGCACGGACTGGAACATCGCCATCCGTGACCCGAAGGACCCATCGGACAGCAGCGGCTATGTAGGCGTGGTTTCCGTCAGCAGCGATGCCGTGATCACTTCCGGCGGGTATGAGCGCTATTTTGTGCAGGACGGGAAGACTTACCAGCATATCCTGGACCCGTCCACCGGGTATCCGGCGGACAGCGGGATCATTTCTTCCACCATCGTCAGCAAGAATGGCACCCTGGCGGACGGGCTTTCCACTGCCTTGTATGTCATGGGCGCGGACAAGGCGGAGCAGTTCTGGCGGGAGCATTCCGATGAATTTGACTTTGTCCTGGTGACCTCCGATGGCAAGATCCTGGTTTCCGAGGGGCTGGAATCGCGGTTTACCTCGGACGGGGATGTGGAAATCATAAGGAAGCCGTAGGGCTCCTTGTCCTGTCCCAGGCAGGCGCGGCTGCCTGGGACAGAACCGCTGTCGTGTGAACCAAACGGCAGCTGCATGGAACTAACTGCGCCTGGGCAAGGGATGTTGCCCGCTTATGACGGCTTCCTGCCGCTGCCATGCAGCACGAAGCCGTGCGCACAGCCCGGGCTGCCGGGAAAGCGGGACGTATCTTTATCAACACGGAATTCATAAATTGTTCAGAAAAAGTTTCGAATTGAAAAAGAGTGTTTTCGGCAGGAAATTCAGAATAATTAATTAGCCGCAAAAAGAGAGTGAAAGGAAGGGAGCCGTCATGCCGGGTTTTACGGATGATTTTTTGGACGAGGTACGGGCACGGAACGATATTGTAGACGTAGTTTCCGGATATGTGCATCTGGAAAAACGGGGAAGCAATTATTTCGGCCTTTGCCCCTTTCATTCGGAGAAGACGCCTTCCTTTTCCGTTTCGCCAGGAAAGCAGATGTATTACTGCTTCGGCTGCCATGAGGGAGGAAATGTCATCACGTTCCTGATGAACATCGAGCATTACACCTTCCGGGAGGCGGTAGAGAAGCTGGCGGAGCGATGCGGCATGGACATCCCCCAGGACGCTTACGGGGAAAGTTCCAAAAAAGAAAGGGACAGGAAGGACAAGCTGCGGGAAATCAACAAGGCATCGGCGAATTATTACTACCTGCAGCTAAAAGGGTCCAGGGGCAAGGCCGGCCGGGATTATTTTGAAAAGCGGAAGCTTTCGGATGAGACGATCCTGCATTTCGGTCTGGGGTATTCCCTTCCTTACAGCGATGACCTTTACCGTTTCCTGAAAAGCAAAGGCTACCAGGATGACCTGCTCAAGGACTGCGGGCTGGTGGTCTTCGATGAGAAAAGGGGCGGCCACGACAAGTTCTGGAACAGGGTCATGTTCCCAATCCTGGACGCCAACGGGCAGGTTATCGGGTTCGGCGGCCGTGTCCTGGGAGACGGGCAGCCCAAATATTTAAATTCCCCGGAAACCGAAATTTTCAATAAAAGGAAAAACCTCTACGGGCTTTATTTTGCCCGGCGTTCTCGGGAAAAGGAGATGATCCTCTGCGAGGGTTACATGGACGTGATTTCCCTGCACCAGGCAGGGTTTACTAATGCAGTGGCCTCCCTGGGGACCGCGCTGACCCAGGAACACTGCAAGCTCCTGAGCCGGTATACGAAGCAGGTGCTTTTGTGTTATGACAGCGATAAGGCCGGTGTTTCGGCAGCCCTCCGGGCAGCGCCGATGCTGAAGGAAGCCGGGATCACTTCAAAGGTGATCCATATGGATCCCTTTAAGGATCCGGATGAATTTATCAAAAACTTGGGCGCGGAGGAATTCCGCAAAAGGATGCAGGATGCCCAGAACAGCTTCCTGTTTGAAATCGACCAGCTGCAGAAGGAATACGACATGGGCGATCCGGATGGCAGGACCGGCTTTGTGCAGGAGCTTTCCTCCCGGCTGACCAGGTTCCGTGACGAAGTGGAACGGAACAATTACATCGATGCCGTCTGTGAAAGGTACCACCTGGAGCAAGGCAGCCTGCGGCGCGAGACCAATGCCATCGGCGAGAAAAAGGAAGAGCAGCGGATGCGGAATGTCCGTTTTTCCGCCTCCAGCCCCCGGATGGAAAACCGGGAGGAAGGGCAGCAGCAGAGGCAGAAAAAGGGCGGGCTTTCCCGTACCCAGGACCTCCTCCTGACCTGGCTCTGCGAGGAGCCGAAGCTTTACCCGGTGGTGCGCTCCTATCTTTCGCCGGAAGATTTTGACGGCGGGCTTTACCGGGAAGCGGCAGAGATGTTTTTCGAACAGATGGAAAACGGCCAGGACGACCCGGCAAAAATCATTGCCACGTACCAGGACCCGGAAGACCAGAAGGAAGTCTCCGGCATGTTTTATTCGGATGCCTATGAGACAGTGACGCCGGATACCAGGGACAAGGCGATGCGGGAGTCCATTTTGAAAATGAAGGAAAGCAGCCTGGAGCGCTACCGGAGGGAACATTCCGGCGACCAGGATTTCCTGAGTACTACTTTAAAAAGGCAAAAAGAACTGCAGGAGCTCCGGAGGAGAAAAATCCTGCAATGACGGATAGATTTGGACCTTGGAAATCGTTACGGGTCCTAGAGCCCATCAATGGCTGGAAGAGCAGTGCGGATACCATGCACACTGCGCATAATGGCATGCCGGTTCCATCAGAGGATGGGCGTTGGAATGATTCAGAAGGGATGAAGACATGGCAGAGCAGAAGAAAAAAACGGCAGCGGAAGATGGAGGAGAAAAGATGGCAGCAGAAAAGAAAACAGTAAAAACCAAAACTTCCAAGCCGAGGAAGAAAGCAGAAAGCACATCCACAAAGGCCGCAAAAGAGCAGCAGCATATCCTGGATGAAGCGGAAGAAACTGCGCTGGACCAGCTGATTTTGTCCGGACGCAACAAGGACAACGTGCTGGAGCAGTCCGATATTTCCGATGCGTTCAAAGGGATGAAGCTGACCGAAAAGCAGCAGAGGTACATCCTCTCTGCCTTGAATGACAGCGGGATCGATATTTTCCAGCCCATGGAGGATGACGACGTGGACATGGATGACGACGGGATGTCCGATGAGGAAGAGAGCGAAGTGGACAACGTGGACCTGGCCGTGCCGGAAGGCATCAATGTGGAGGACCCGGTCCGCATGTACCTGAAGGAAATCGGCAAAGTGCCGCTGCTTACCGCGGATGAGGAAATCGACCTGGCCAAGAAGAGGGAAGCCGGTCAGGAAGCGGAAGACAAGATTAAGGAAAATAAAGAGAAAATCGAAAAGGGTGGTCTTTCTGATGTGGAAAAGAAAGCCCTCGAAGACGAGAATAAAGAGCTCCAGAAGACAGCGGATATCGGTACCGATGCCAAAAAGAAGCTGGCGGAAGCAAACCTGAGGCTGGTGGTTTCCATCGCGAAACGTTATACCAACCGTGGCATGCAGTTCCTGGACCTGATCCAGGAAGGCAACATGGGCCTCATCAAGGCAGTGGAAAAATTCGATTACCGCAAAGGCTACAAGTTCTCCACCTATGCGACCTGGTGGATCCGCCAGTCCATTACCCGTGCCATCGCCGACCAGGCCAGGACCATCCGTATCCCGGTGCATATGGTGGAAACCATCAACAAGCTGATCCGTGTTTCCAGGCAGCTGCTGCAGGAACTGGGACGTGAACCGACCGCGGAAGAAATTGCCAAGGAGCTGGACATGCCGGTGGAAAGGGTAAGGGAAATCCAGAAGATCTCCCAGGAGCCAGTCTCTTTGGAAACTCCGATCGGCGAAGAGGAAGACAGCCATTTGGGCGACTTTATCCAGGACGAAAACGTGCCGGTGCCTTCCGAGGCGGCTTCCTTCATGCTGTTAAAAGAGCAGCTGGTGGAAGTGCTGGGCACTTTGACGGACCGTGAGCAGAAGGTGCTGCGCCTTCGTTTCGGGCTGGATGACGGCAGGGCAAGGACATTGGAAGAAGTAGGAAAAGAATTCGATGTCACCAGGGAGCGTATCCGCCAGATCGAGGCGAAAGCCCTGAGGAAGCTCCGCCATCCCAGCCGCAGCCGCAAGCTGAAGGATTACCTGGAGTAATCCATGGAAGCGCGTTTGTCAAAACGGCTGCAGTGCGCAGCCGGCCTGGTTTCACCGGGAGACTGGGTGGTGGACGTGGGCACAGACCACGCTTACCTGCCCATTTACCTGGTGCAGTCCGGAAAAGCGCGTCAGGCGCTGGCCGCGGATGTAGGCGAAGGGCCGCTGGAAAAAGCCCGGGAGAATATTGGTTCCTATGGGCTTTCCGGCAGCATCCATACGCTCTTGTCGGATGGGCTGGAGAAAGTATCAATCCAGGCAGGCCGGCCGGAAGATGGGCCAGGGCAGGCAGGCCCCCTGCCGGGGATCAGCACCTCCGGCAGGACTAAGGACCAGGAGGCAAAGGCCGGTCAGGTCGCAAAGCCCGGGAAAAAAGCAATGGTTTTTCGAAAGAGAGGCGTTATTCCTGCTGGAAGCAGTTTAGTGATAACCGGCATGGGCGGCCCGCTGATGCTGCGGATCCTGTTTCGCTTCCCGGAGAAGACCCTTGCATTTAAGGAGCTGGTCCTGGGCCCCCAATCGGAGGTGGAACAGTTCCGGGAGAGCCTCCTTTCCGCAGGCTTTTCCATCGAACGGGAAGAGCTGGTGGAAGAGGAAGGAAAATTTTACCCCATCCTCCGGGTGATCCCGCCTTCGGAAGAAGCCTTCCGGGAAAAGACAGCACCGGGACGCATTATGCGCCTGCCCAAAAGCCGCATGGAAAAGGCTGCCCTATGTTTCGGAAAGCCTTGCAGCGCTCTCTCCAGGGAAACCCTTTTGAGGTACCTGGACCTCCAGCAGAAAGAGCGGGAAGGGGTGCTCCGGCATCTGGAAAAATCTGCCCCGGGCACAGGGCGTGCCAGGAGGAGGCAGGAAGAGCTTCTTGAAGAGCTGGAAGTGATCCGTATGGCACGAATGCAGATGGATTCGTGTATCGCAGGGGATCTTCCTTACGATAAAAAACGGGAGAGCCGCGCCATAAAAGATCACGCTTCGCGCAAGGCTGTGCCCTATGTCACCGCCTTGCCAGGCGAGACGGCGGACGATGCAGCTAGTACATCACAAGGAGGTACCAAATGACCTGTCAGGATATAATTGACCTTTGTGAGCAGCAGTCGCCGTCATTTTTTGCGGCAGACTGGGATAAAGAAAATATCGGGCTTTCCGTGGGGGACCGCAGCTGGCCGGTAACCAAAATTTACCTGGCTTTGGACCCGACGGAAGAAGTCATCGATGATGCCATTTCCCAAGGGGCGGACATGGTGCTGACCCACCATCCCCTTATTTTCGGAGGCATCCGGAAGGCAAACGGCGATACGTCCGTGGGTCGCCGGATCCTGGCTTTGGCACAGAATAAAATATGCTGCTATGCCATGCACACCAATTTTGATGTAAAGGGCATGGCGCAGCTGGCATCTTCCATGATCGGGTTACAGGACCCGGAGGTATTGGAAGTAACCTTTGCCGATGACGAAGGGGAAGAAGGCATCGGCCGGGTCGGCCGCCTGCCGAAGCCGGTGACGTTAAAAGAGCTCGCAATGCAGCTCAAGGATATTTTTGAGCTGGACCATATCAAGCTGTTCGGCGACCCGGACCGGGTTGTACAGAGGGCGGCTATTTCGCCGGGCTCCGGTAAAAGCATGGTACCCGCGGCGCAGAGTGCCGGGGCAGAAGTTTTGATTTCCGGGGACATCGACCACCATACTGGCATTGATTCGGTAGCGGAAGGGATGGCGGTCCTGGATGCCGGGCATTACGGCATCGAGCACATTTTCGTGCCCTATATGTACGATTATTTGACGAAGCAGTTCCAGGAAAAGGATATGCCCGTCGAAGTGGCCATGGAACCGAAAAAACATCCGTTTTTGATCTTTTGATATTTGCTTGGAAATACTGAAAAAAGGGAATCGAGTTATGGAAGAGAATTACCAGATTACAGTAAAGGGAGAAACCCGGGAATACGCGCCGGAAACCACCTATGGGGAAATCGCCAAGCGTTATGCTGACCAGTATGACGGCGATATCCTCCTGGCGGAAATGGACGGCTCCCTTCGGGAATTGTCCCGCCCGGTTTCTTCTTCCGGCACGCTGCGGTTTATCACAGCCAGGGAAAATGTCGGCATGGAGACTTACCGCCGCAGCATGATCTTTTTAATGGAAAAAATCTTTCATGATGTGAGGGAAAGCAAAAAGGACCAGATCCATGTGCTGTTTTCCATGGACCAGGGTTTTTACTGCGAAGTCTTCCGGGACAAGGAGCTGCTGCCCCTTTCCCATGGCCTGCTGCGGGACCTTTCCGGCGGCATGAAGGAAGCGGTAAAGCTGGATCTGCCGATCAAAAAATATTCTGTCCCCATCGATGTGGCGGACGGGATTTTCAAGCGGAACGGGCTGTATGACAAAGCGCGGCTGTTCCGTTACCGCAGGTCATCCTCGGTCAATATTTACCAGCTGGATGGCTACGAAGATTATAACTATGGCTATATGGTGCCTTCTACAGGGCTTTTGAGGCATTTTTCCCTCTCGCCCAGGAATAACGGGTTCCTTCTGGAACTCCCTTCCAGGGATGACCCGGGGAAAGTGGACCCCATGGATTTCCAGCCCAAGCTGTTCCGCCAGCTTTACGAGGCCAGCCAGTGGGCCGCCCAGATGGAAATGGCCACGCTGGGAGAGCTGGACGACAAGATCTCCAAAGGGGAAATGGACGATTTTGTACTGGCCCAGGAAGCGGTCCAGGAGCAGCATATTTCGAATATCGCGGACATGATCCTGGAAAGCGGGAAGAAAAAATTTGTCCTGATCGCGGGACCAAGCTCTTCCGGGAAGACGACCTTTTCCCACCGCCTTTCCATCCAGCTTTATGCCAAAGGCGCCCGCCCGCATCCCATCAGCCTGGATGATTTCTTTAAGAACCGGGACGAGATGGAAGTGCAGCCGGACGGGACGCTGGATTTTGAAGCTTTGAGCGCGGTGGATGTGGACTTTTTCGCCCAGTGCATGGGAAGGCTGTTAAATGGCGAAGCGGTCCAGATGCCAACCTTTGATTTCCGCACAGGCCGCCGCAAATTCGAGGGCGGCACGCTGCAGATCGGGAAAGATGACATCCTGGTCATCGAAGGCATCCATGGCCTTAACCCGAAGCTGTCGGAATCTTTGCCGGAAGAGAGCAAATTCCGGATTTACCTGAGCGCGCTGACTCCGGTAAAAATTGATGAGTATAACCGGATTTCTACCAGGGACGGTAGGCTCCTGCGCAGGATTGTGCGGGATGCCAGGACCAGGGGCACCAGTGCCCAGGAGACCCTGCGGCGCTGGGAATCGGTCCGTATCGGGGAAGAGCAGCATATCTTCCCCTTCCAGGAGAACGCGGATGTCATGTTTAATTCCTCTTTAGTTTACGAAATCCCTGTTTTAAAACTGTATGTGGAACCGATGCTTTTTGCGATCCCCCAGTCCGCGCCGGAGTACCATGAAGCAAAGCGGCTCCTCAAAATGCTGGATTACAGCCTGCCCTACCCGTCGGATTTGGTAGCGAAAAACTCTATCCTTCGAGAATTTATCGGAGGGAGCTGTTTCCACGTCTAATCTGAAAGGAGATCGCTGATGAGAGATAAAATGCAGCATTTCATGGACGGGAGGTACGGAAGGGACAGCCTGAACGTGTTCCTCCTCGTTGCCACCTTCATCCTCCTGGTGGTCGGCCTGTTTACCAGGATCGGGCTTTTGGATTTCCTGGCACTAATCCTGCTGGTTTGGTCCTATTTCCGCATGTTTTCCCGTAATACCTATGCCAGGAGCATGGAAAATACGAAATTTATGGATATAACGGGTAAAATCACCCGCGGCCCCGCCAGGTGGAAGAGGATGTTTTCCCAGAGGAAAGTGTATCGTTTTTATACCTGCCCGAACTGCCGCCAGAAAATCCGCGTGCCCAGAGGGAAAGGGAAGATCGAAATCACCTGCCCGAAATGCAGGACCCGCTTCATCAAGAAGAGTTAGGAGTTTCCTATGTTCGGATATGTCAACATTAACAAGGATACTTTGAGCAAAGAAGGCCTGGCGACGTACCAGTCTTTTTACTGCGGGCTTTGCCAGGTGCTTCGGAAAAAGTATGGCGTCAAGGGGCAGATGCTTTTAAATTATGATATGACGTTCCTGATCCTGCTTTTAAGCGGGCTCTATGAACTGGATACCGTGGAGGATGAGGTGCTGTGCCCCCTGCATCCTACGAAAAAGCGTCCGGTCCGCATCAACGAGGCGACTTATTACGCGGCAGATATGGACATCCTGCTGAGCTGGCAGAATTTTGCGGATGACTGGCGGGATGAAAAATCCGTCAGCAAGTCTGCCATGATGAAGATGTACGCGAAAGCCTACAAGCAGGTGAAAGCCCGGTACCCGGACCAGGCACGGGCCGTGGAGGGCGCCATCGCCAAGCTCCATAAGGCGGAAGAAAATTATGAATCCAATGTGGACCTGGTGGCAGGATGCTCCGGGGAGATGTTAGCAGAGATTTTCGACTGGAAGCACGATGTCTGGACCGATACGCTCCATTCCCTGGGATTTTACCTGGGCAAGTTCGTATACCTGATGGATGCTTACGAAGACATGGAGAAGGACCGCAAAAAGGGCAATTATAATGTCCTGTCCCTGATCCGCCGGGAAAAGCCGGAAGGGTTTGACGAATTCTGCCGGATTCTTTTAGTCAGCATGATGAGTGAATGTGCCAAAGCATTTGAGCGGCTGCCGGTGCTCCTATACGCTGATATTATCCGGAACATCCTTTATTCCGGGATCTGGACCAGGTTCCAGCTGGTACAGGCAAGGAAGAATAAGAAAAGCCAGGGCAAGGCAGGAAAAAAGCACAGGAAACCGCTGCCATTACCAGGCGGCAGGAATAAAGAAAGTCTATGATAAAAAATCCATATGATGTCCTGGGGGTGTCACCGAACGCCTCGGACGAAGAAATCAAAAAAGCATACAGGAGGCTGAGCCGGAAATACCATCCGGACGCCAATGTCAACAATCCCCATAAGGATGAGGCAGAGGAAAAATTCAAGGAAGTCCAGGAAGCATATGATGAAATCATGAAGGACCGCCAGAATGGTGCCGGTTCCGGGGCTTATGGCTATGGAGGCTACGGGCAGAACGGCTATGGCAGCCAAGGCGGCTACGGCCAGAATGGTTATGGCGGCCAAGGCAGCTATGGGCAGAATGGCTACGGAGGCTATGGACAAAATGGTTATGGACAGGGTGGCTATGATGGTTATGGTGGCAGCAGCTACCGCCAGGACGACGACCCGGAGATGCAGGCAGTCCTCCATTTCATCCAGTCACGTTATTTCCAGGATGCGATAAATGTGCTGAACCGCATGGACGCCAGCAAACGCAATGGCAGGTGGTATTATTACAGCGCCATTGCCAATGCGGGCATTGGGAACAATGTGACCGCCAAGGAACACGCGGAAAAGGCAGTACAGCTGGAGCCCAGCAATATGGAATACCGCCGTTTCCTGATGCAGATGGAATCCTCCGGGTCCTGGTATGAGGACATGGGCAAGGATTACGGCTTCGGGACCACCATCGTAAACCCGGCGACCTGCATCGGCGCCATCTGCCTGGCAAACATCCTTTGCAATTCCATGGGATTGTGTTTTATGCCGATGCGTTAAAGGCTAGCGTAAAGTTTTAGTCGGATATTTCAAAATGGGTATATAAAAGAGAACACCTTCGATGTTAAAGTATTAGGTGCCCAAACCG
>CADBRV010000065.1 GCA_902797185.1 uncultured Lachnospiraceae bacterium | reverse complement strand
GATCATATAGCTGCAATGCTTTCTCACGCTGTTCTTTTGAATACATACTCAGCTCCTTTTTGGAGCCCTAAGGAAGTCCAGGTTTTTGTCCGCACCCCCTATCGTTTTATATTTTTATTCGTTCAAATCTTCTTCCTTCTACTTAAGGAAGTCCTCGACGCAGTCCGAAAAATCGAGTCCTGTCCTCTGGGTCAGGACTGCCGGCCACCATACGCATTCGCCTATTTTGCTTGGAAGTATCCGGCTGTTTTTCATCCTTCCATTCGATACATCTCCGACCGCCTGTCCCGGAACGCCGGCATTTTCTGCTCCACCTGGCGGATCCGGTCCGTATCGATATAAACCGGGAACACCTGCTCCCCTTCGCCGGCAGACGCAAGCGTCACGCCCATGGGGTCCACTGCCACGCTTTCTCCCATGCGGATCTTCCCGTACTGGTCCGCCGCGAGAAGGTAAACCGCATTTTCAATCGCCCTGGCACGGATCAAGGTATGGAAATGTATGCTTTTTAAATCTCCCTTGACCCAGGCCGTGGGCATCAGGAGGATCTGCGCGCCCTTTGCCCTCTCATACCTGGCGACTTCCGGGAAACGCACTTCGTAGCAGACAAAAAGGCCGACCTTTCCAAAAGGCGTATCCACCGGTTCAAAGAACCTGCTACCTGCCTTAAACTCATCCGACTCCTTATAGCCAAAAGCGTCATAAAGATGGGTTTTGCGGTAAACCTGCACCACGTCTCCCTGTCCATCCAGCATGACGCAGGTGTTATAAATCCGCTCATCCTGCGGGTCTTCCGTCTGTTCCTTCATGCCAAAAACCATCCAGACGCCGTACTGCTTTGCCAGTTTTTTCATGCCGGTGGTAAAAGGACCGTCCAAAGGTTCCGCGTATTTCCTGCCATCTTTCCCGCTGCCTGCCGGCATTTCACTGGAGCAGGTTTCCGGGAAGACCACAAAGTCCGGATGGAATCGGGAAACGGCTTCCTCCAGGAGTTTCCCTGCCTTTGCCAGGTTATTCTCCGGCTCCGGCACGCATTCCATCTGGACGATTGCAAATGTACTTTTCATAAATTCTCCTCACAGCAGCAGGTCCGCGACCTGGTAAGCGAGGTAAAGCCCTACCCGCTCTTTCTGCCCCATTTTTTCCAGTCCCAGGATATTTTCCACTTTTTTCAGATAATTTCCGACGGTATTCCGATGGATAAAAAGCTCCTCGCTGACCGCCTGTGGGCTCCCGTCTTTTTCCAGATAGACCCGCAGGAACTCATACCATTTCGTCCCGTTCTGCTGGTCATAATCCAAAAGCCTGCCAATGGTATCGTGATAGTACTTTTTCAAAAGGGCGGTATCATGGATTTCGATCAGGAGCCGCTCAATGTCCAGTTCTTTATAATAATAGACACGCTTTTTCCTTCTCCTGGCCAGGCAGCTGACCGCAAAGGCACGCTCAAAATTTTCGCCTTGGGCGGCTGCACCTGCAATGTTTTCGCCGATTCCGATTTGCACATTCTCCAGAAGATGGTCCCGTTTCAATTCTGCCTGGTACGCATCTACGTATTTTTCGATTTCCTCGTCCGTGAAATTGACCAGAAGGAATACCAGGTTATCCCGGTAGTGGAAATGTGCCGACATCCCCGGGTGCATTTCTTCCGCCAGGCGCGTTCCAATCCGAAGCAGCAGGCCGTCCTCATCTCCGGTCCCCGCTGCCCGCTCATCCGAAGCAGGTGACAGGATCACAAAGGTCCATGGGTAATTCAGCCGGAAGCCGTGCCTTTCCAGGACCTGTACCTGTTCCTCCTGCGTGCCTGTGCCAAAGATTAAATTTTTCACGGAAGAGACAATGTCCTGCTCCTTGCTGCGGTCTTCAAACAAAGTCTGCCCAAATGCCCTGGTCATATCCACCATATGGGTTTTCCACGGAACCACATACAGCGGCATCGCCTCCCGGTCACAGAATTCCTTCACGGTTTCCGGTATTTCCCGAATATGCGGACCCAGGTTTACAACAAAGGCACTTATCTCTTCCTCACATAGGCTTTCCGCCAGATCGAAAAGCCACTGCTCCCCTTGGTATAAAATGCCGGCTGTCAGGACGACCTCCTGCCCTCTCAGGAAGCCCGCGACTTTCGGGTCTTCCAGGATATGGATCCAGTCCACCAGGTTGTCCAGCCCTTTTTCTCCGGCAACCAGACGCGCGCCATAGCGCCATCCGGCATCCATAAATAGTTTGCGTACGGTAACAGCCATGATTTTCCTCGATGATCGGCAAGGCAGGGGACCTTGTAAGAATATCCTGCCGTATGATTTTTCTTTCATTTTACCGCAAACTTTTTTTTACCGTCTACTTTTTCCGGAAAAGACTGCCTGCCGCCATTTATTAAGTCAAATGCTTCTCAAAATTCCCCTGGATATTGACCCCGCTGTTTTCAATCACAAAAGCTTCCGGGTCATATTCCCGGGTCAGCCGACGGAGCCTGGGGATTTCGTACTTATCCACCACGACATAAAAGATATGCTTCTCCTGGCCGGAATAGCTTCCAGTGCCATCCCAGATCGTTGCCGACCTGCGAAGCTGCCGGCTGATGATTTCGCCCAGGGGCTTCGGGTCTTTCTGCAGGATGATATGGACTTCCACGTCGATATTCTGGGAATACATCCGGTCCAGGCAGAAGGAGGTGGCAATTGCCCCGATCAGAGAATACAGCAGTACCTCCAGTGGGTTATGAATCAGCATTGCCGCAAAAACCACAATATTGACCGCCAGGTTGGCAAGCCCTACGCTGGCGCCGTTTTTCTGGTGCACCAGCAGCACGCCCACCAGGTCCATGCCGCCGTCGCAGGCGCCCATCCTCAGGATCAGCCCCATCATGGCACCGCAGATCCCGCCGCCCACAAGCGCGGAAGTCAGGGAATTCTGGATAAAATCCTTCGGGACCGGTATCAGCGCCAGGAAAACCGATTCTGCCGTAATGGCAACAATCGTTTTGACAAAATACCGCCTTCCCATGAGCTTATGTGCCAGAAACAGGAAAGGCACATTGACCAGATAGTAGAGCACGCTGGATGCAGAGGATGTCCCTAAAGGAATCGGAACGATCCTTTTCAAAAGGGTTATGAGCACCTGGCACAGTCCCAGCAGACCGCCGGTATAAAGCCCACCGGACAGCAGGAAGCCGTTGATCCCGATCGCATAAATAAACGAAGCAAGGATCAGGATAGAAATCCGTCCAGTTTCGCTCCTGCTAATGATCATGCCTTTTTCTTTCATATGATTCCCACCCTTAAAAACCAGGCCAAAACAGCCCTTAAAAAAACGGTAAGGCAGCCTGCCATATCCGCAAAGCCCCTTGCCGTATCCTATCACTTTCTTTTTTACCAGTTCCTATCATAACGTCCCTGGTTTCAATTTCTATATGCGCCTGCCACGATTTTCATGTGCAGCTGCACAAGCTCCGTGCGAAGACGTGGCCTGCGTCACCACCTTGCAACGCGATGACATCATGAGGGAACCGCTCCCTCGTGGGCGAGGACAAATCATAACATAAAATACACGTCCGAGATGAATTTCCCGTCCTCAGTATGGAACTGGGCGTCCCCGTTATACATAGATGCGATGTTTTCAATGCTGGTCAGGCCGATCCCCACTTCTTCCCGCTTGCTGGAGACGTAATAGCGTCCCCATTTCTTCGGCGTTCCGGACATGCTGTTTTCCATATGGATGACCAGGTTGCCCATATGCATGACGGCGGACAGGCGGACCTTTTTCTCCGCGCCTTCCCCTAGCCTGCCGATGGCTTCCGCCGCATTTTCCAGAAGGTTCCCGAATACCACGCACAGGTTCTGTTCCACGCTGGTGGAAAGGCTTCCGGGAATCAGGATATTGATATTCACCTCTGCCCCTTCCTGCTGTGCCATCCTGACATAATAGGAAACCACCGCATTCACCACCGTGTTTTCCGTATAGCGCGTCTCCTGGAAGACCGGGATGGACTCCCTCATCCGGGACAGATAGGATTCCATTCCTTCCAAATCCCCATTTTGGGCATATTCCTGCAAGGCTGTCACCTGGTGGCGGTAGTCGTGACGCAGGCGGCGCAGCTGCTTTTCATGTTCCAGAAGGGTATCCTGGTATTTTTTCTGTTCGCTAATCTCCCGTCCCAGGATCGACAGCTTGTATTCCTGTTCCCGTTCCCTGCGCGCCACCTGGATGGATTTGCGGATCTGCACCCCGCCCACCATGCTCATGAAGATACAGAAAGCCATTGCGCTGAAAAGGAAATATCTGGAATCTGAATAGACATTGCTTTTGAAATAATGGACCAGTTCCAAAGTACATCCGGCAGAAAGGATCAGCATCGGGAGGCTCCAGACCATGCCTGCCCTGTTTTGATACCGGACAGCCTCATAAACCACTGCGATCGTAAAGAAATAGATCGAAGCCGGCAGCAGGACTTGGAAGATATGCGTGCTGGTGGAAAGCATGACCAGCCCGCAGGCTTGCAGGAAGACCGCTCCCAGGAAAAACAGCATCAGGACGACCCTCATGCAGTACAGCGGCTTCCTGTTATGGAACCGCACGCTTTTCTCCAGCAGGAGCTCAAGCGGCAAAAAAAGGCTGAAAAAGCTCAGGTAGCTTAGCATGTACCACAGGTTCGGGGCGTTATAGAAAAAGATCACCATGTCGCAGTTGGAACATCCCCATAGGCCGGTAAGTCCCATAAACGCCCCCAGCCAAAGCAGGATCACCCCGCTCTGGTCCAGCTGGACCACCAGAAGGGACATGATCATCACGATCACGCCGGCAACCAGCATGACAAAACTTCCCGCCAAGGTGCTTCCCAGCTTGTTCATCATGTTCCGAAGGAGCCCTGACTGGTTGGATATTAAAAAGCTTGGAATCGTAAAAGATGACCTGGTATTGGGGAAAGTGTAGTGGAGGGTAATCGTGACATCTCCTGTTTCCGGGACAGGGATCATGCGCAGCATCGTCCCCGGATCCTTCATAAAGGATGGCCTGGTATCCGCCGTCCCCATGGAATACGTATTCGTCCCATCCACATCCACGACCAGAGGCGCAAAAGCACTCCGCACCTGGATATAGCTGTCATCGCGATGGTTCTGGAACTGGATGGTGACATCCACCCGCGTTCCTGGTTCCAGGTTTTTTACTTTATAGGGAAGCGATACCTCTTCGGTGGTGCCGTCAATCGTGACCTTGGCCTCTTGTATATTCATCAAGCCTGCAGCCCCGCCGGCATAGCGTTCGGTAACGGGATATGGGATAAGGCTGAATAACAGATAGGCCAGGCCAATGCCTGCCAGGCCAAGCCAGGCCCATTTCATCCATTTATGATATTTATTCCATAACTTCTCTATCTTCCGCACGGTTTTTCCCTTGTCCTAAAACTTATTATTAACTGCCTCCCATAACTCCCCGATAATAATAAGAATAGCCTGCCTTATTGTAACATGCCAACAATATTTAAAAACATAGTGGTCCTCAAGAAACAGCCTGTCTTGTAGTCCCGCTTGCTGCCGCCATTTTTCACAAACTTAATATGTCTATCTGATTTTAAAGAGTGCCCTTGACAATCTTTTCTGGCAGGAAAAGGCTTTTCGCAAACTTAATATGTTTATCTGGTTTTAAGGTTTTCCGTGGTGCATTCCACCTCAATCAGGTCGCCGAACGCGCTGATCAAAGGTCGCCCTGCATATATACCATGGCGCCGTTTTCGATTTTTGCGGCCTCCCCGTTTCCAAGGTGGATCTGGGCGATCTGGGAGCCGGCATCGCCAATCCGTTCCTAATTCATATTTGTTTTCCTTTCTTATAGGTGTCTTTCGTTATTCCTCTTTCCCCTGTTCTTTCCATCCTTCCGCGATGGAAAAAAGGTATTGTTCATAAGCCCGTTTCGAGGCAAAAAATCCCTGCCTGTGGATGTGGACATTCTGCCCGTCTTCCATGACAAAGGTATTTAATTCCCTGTTGATCCCGCGGATTTTCGCCAGGTTGACCAGGAAGCTCTTATGGCAGCGCAGGAAACGGCTGGACGGGAACTTCGGTTCCTCCTCATCCAGCTTCCCGCGGGTTAGAAACTCCCGCTTGTCATCCAGATGGACCACCAGGTTTTTCCCTTTCTGCTCCACAAACAGGATCCGGTCGAAGGGGATCCTCTCTTTCTCACCTCTGGATACGATTTCATAATGGGGTTCCAAAAGCTTTTTCTGGAGGACTTCCTGCATCAGGTCCCGGATTTCTTCCTCTTTCACCGGCTTTTCCAGATACCGGGCCGCGTGGAGCCGGTAGGACTCCAGGGCAAAGTCCTGGCTGGTAGTGGCAAAAGCCGCGACGGTCCTGCCATCGTTTTTCCTGATTTTTTCCAGCGCCTCTACCCCTGTCATCTCCTTCATAAAAATATCAAGGATGACCAGGTCGAATTTTCCCGGATAAAAGGCGTCCAAAAGTTCTTCCGCGCTTTCAAAAGCTTCTACTGTGACTTTTTCGACGGAAGAAGTCACCATTTCCAGGAGCCGGATCCTTTCCTGTTTGTCATCTTCACAAATTCCAACATGGAGTGTCTCCATATGCAGGATCCCCTTTCCGATTATTTTCTCCTATGCTTTTCCTTTATTATAGGTTTAACCGGTCCAGCTCTTCAACTGTCAGGTCTATCAGCTGCTCCGCGGTCTTTGCGTTTTTACCTGCCATGCCTCTTAGCCCTGCCAGGCCGCCTGTCAGGTCATTTACCGCAATGTTCAAAACTGCGTTGCCCGCGCCGGCGATCTCATTTTTGGATACCTGGAATTTGCTGGCAGTCTTCTTCTTTACCCCGGTAACCGGGATAATCCAGATCTGGTTGCGCCGGTTCAGCGGCGGAAATGTAATGATGGTGGATAACCCGTGCTTTGTCAGAGATGGGGCTCCTGCAGAAAATTCTTTGTCTTTGATGGCATCATAGAATTCTTCAATGGTATATTCCTTGTTCGTCTTCACATTTTTCACTTTAAATCCCATCATCTGTTTCTCCCCTGCCTTTCCCGCCACCCGGTAACCGGCCTGTCCCTGGTCCCTTTTCAAAACCGATACGGGTTTTCCTGCCTCCCGGAATGCGGCTATTCCCTCCTGCTTTTTCGCGCGCGCTTTGCAGGCCCGGCGTCTATCGTCAAAAACAACCTACGGCAATGTCCTTCCATCGGCCGCTCTGGCATATTACTATTTTCGCAGGGTCCGGCACCTCCCGGTAGTACAGAAAAAACCGGGTTCCCTCGAAAAAATGGTACTTGACATACCAGGATTCATTTGTTTTAATTTTGTTTTTTTGTAAAGAGTAACCCGCCTCAGTGGGTACCTTGCGATGCACCATCCGCATCCTCCTCAAAATTGACAGCACCGGCTTTCTTCATATATAGTTGATAGGAAGTTCAAGTTATTAGAGCGTATTAATAAAAGGAATGCCGGTCCTGTACAGATACCATAGCCCTGCAGCATGTCCTGCCTGTACAAATTTCCCGTCTATATGGCAGGCCCGCCCGGCATTCAAAACAGGAGGGGGAGCTCTTGCAAATCGAATCCAAACGCATGCGCCATATCCTATCCATCCTTGTGGTTTTCTGCGGCCTTGCGGCAGTTGTTTTCTGCACGGCCTATCAATACCGCCACTACAGCGGGAAACAGATCCAGTTAGAGGATTACCATGAGCTGGAGGAAGGCTCCTATATCTGCAAGATTGACCGGATCGTGGAAGATAATTACCAATATGACGATATCCAAGGATGGGTCGTCGTTCCCGGACAGCCCATTTCCCGCTATAACACGTCCCTCGTTTTATATTCCGATGACGGGTTTGCCTATGCCATCCCCATGAAAATGATGGAGCGGGACGATGTAACCGAATCGATCAATGACGGGGTTGATTACGATATGTGCGGCTTTGGAGGACGGGTCCGGAAATCCCTTCTGGACGGCAGGACCTGCTATATCGGGTTCCTGGTGGATGTCAGCGGAAACGAGTATCTCATTAAAACAGGTATGCTTTACCAGGCAGAAAAGGACAGCTTATGATGAAATTATCCATAAAAAAGAAGGAAACCGCCTGCTGCCTGCTCCTTTTCCTGGCGGTGATGGCCATTTTCCACTCCCTGATGCGGGAATATATTGGGGATTTTATAAAGTTTTCCAGCTACCTGAACCATAGGACCCTGCCGCAGCTTCTGCTATACCGTTACCAGACCTGGTCTTCCCGGGTGCTGATCGAGGCGCCGCTGATGCTGATGTCCCATTACCATCTGCTGCTCCTTTGGAAAATCCTGGATACCTTGATGTGGGCAGCCGCTTTGGCGGTTATGATGCGCCTGACCCGCCATAAAGCGGACAAGCTGGTGACCTGCCTGTTCCTGCTTTACCCCATACTGGAAATGGGCTCTGCCGGCTGGGTCGCTACGACCATGAACTACCTGTGGCCTGCCACTGCCTGCATGGCCGCCCTTATCTCCTTAGACAAGCTTTACCAGAGGGAAAAAGTGGGATTTTTCCCTGCCATCGGGTTCCTGCTCTTAGAATTATACGGGACGAATTTTGAGACCCTGGGCGCTTTTTACTTCTGCGTCCTGTTTTATTTTTCCATCTGTGCCATTTTATATAAGAAAAAACGGTCCATAGGGAGCATCCTTTTTGTCCTGCTGCAGTATGCCATTTCCATCGGGAACATGGCCTTTGCTTTGACCTGTCCCGGAAACGACCTTCGGAAAGCCCAGGAAATCCATGACTGGATGAGGGATTTTGTTTCCCTGACAAAAGTGGACAAGCTGGTGCTGGGCACAGATGTGACTGGCTCTGCGCTTCTGTCTTCTAACCTGTTTTTTGCGGCCTTTTCGCTGATGCTGTTTCTGGCCATCCTTCTCCGGAAAAACCATACCAAAGCGCATCTGGCCCTTTCCGCCATTCCCGGGATTTTTGTCCTGGCGCGTACGATCCTGAATCCGGTAATCGCTATTTATTTTCCGGCTTTTGGGAAAATGTTCGGCAGCAGCGTGGGCCGTATAGACGGGATTGATTACTACAATCCTTCTTCTTACCTCCCGTTTATCCTCTTTATCCTCATCGCTGTTTCTATTTTTCTGGCCTTTATGAATGGATTTGAAACCCTGCACCAGGGCATCTTCCTCTGTGTCGTCTTCCTGGCCGGGCTTTTGACGCGTGTCGTCATGGGCTTTTCGCCCACGCTCTACGGCTCCGGAAACCGAACCTTCTTCTTCCTGGACCTTGCCATGGTTTTCTGCATTACAAAGATGTACTGCTGGAGGCGGGAGGAAATCCGCGCCAGCCAAAGAAGCGCCGCGATCCTGAAAGGCTCCCTTTATGCCGTAACCGCACTCGCAGTCGTGGCAAACATGGCTTCTATCTGCGTGCAATACTAATTTGTCTATTTTTTTCTAATTTCTTTTCAATCTTTTTTCTTTTTTATGACAAATGTCATTCATACAGGTAAAATAGAGCCATAGACAACCCCGTGCTTAATGTAATGGACAACGCCGCATTCCAAATCGCCCTTCGGGTGAGACGGCGGGTGCATCGCAAGGGATCCTCCCGCTAAAGCGGGTCCCTCCTTACGATAGATAATGGACAACGCCGCATTCCAAATCGCCCACAAGGAGAGCCGCGCCATGAAAGATCACGCTTCGCGTGAAGGCGTGGCCTGCGTCATCGCCCTTCGGGTGAGACAGCGGGCGATGCGGCTGGTGCATCGCAAGGGATCCTCCCGCTGAAGCGGGTCCCTCCTTACGATAGGTAAAGGAAACAATCTATGGCAGAAAAGAGAAAACAAAAAGACAAATCCCGGGAGATCTTCGGCAACCCCATCAGCCCCCGGGACTACCGCAAAGCGGTAAATTCGAAGAAAAAGTTTGCCCGGAAATATGGGGATGACGCGGAGGTTTCCTATCGGACCATCCTCCGTCCCAATCCTTATATCGGTCCCCTCCTGGGCGTCAGCGACATCCGCCTGCCCCAGGACAAAGCGGAAAAAGGGGAAGAGGAATTTGACTTGGAAAAAGGGATCATCGTCGGGAATATCCGCATGGGGTTCGGGCATTACCGGATTTCCATGGCCATGGCTTCCTGCGCCAACGCGCTGGGCTACAAACCCTACTGGATGGATTTAAATTCCTATCCCCAGACGGCCTGCACCAAAGTCATCAGCGCCCAGAACGACCTTTATTCCCTAGGCTCCCGGATCTCCCAGAAAAGCCGGCTGTTCAACAAGCTGGTGTGGGAGCCTATGAATTATGAAGGCTTCCGGAAGCTTTCCTACAACGCCTCCGACCAGAAAAACGCGGAGATCATGGCGGCCGTATTCCGCAATGTCCCCAAGGACATCCCGGTCATCGGGACCCATGTATGGCCGGCACAGGCGGCTGTCCACGCGGGGATGCATTACGTGGTGAACGCCATCCCGGACAACTGGCCCATGGCCCTGCACCTTTCAGAAGGCAGCGTCCATACGATCCAGACCCACCAGGCATACCAGGGCTACCGGATCCTGAACGGGATGGACCATGACAAGGTGCTGCGCCCCATGCCGGCGGACGCCCTGGTTTATACCGGGCATTACGTGGACGACGAACTGGTTCGGAATATCGAAGCGGACTGCGAGGCACGGCTCCGCCGAAAAGCGGATGGCAAACCCATGCGTTTCCTTCTGACCATCGGCGGCGCCGGCGCCCAGAAAGAGATCTTTGCCCACATCATCCGGCACCTGCTCCCCTATGTCCGCAGGAAAAAAGCTGTCATTTATGTAAATGTCGGAGATTACAAAAATGTATGGACGGAACTTTTATCAGAAATAGCCGGGGTCTCCAAAGTGTCCCAGGAACATTTTAACAGCTGGAAAGACACCATGGACTTTGCCTCCCATGCCCTGGAAGACGACGACCTGGAGGGGATCCACGCCTTCTGGCACAAAAATATCTTCGAGGCGGTCTACTGCACCAACCTGCTGATGCGCAGCTGCGACGTGCTGGTGACAAAGCCCAGCGAGCTTTCCTTTTATCCCGTGCCCAAGCTGTTTATCCGCAGGATCGGCGGGCATGAAAGGTGGGGCGCCATCCATTCGGCGGAAATCGGGGACGGTACTTTGGAATGCCGGGACATCCCCCATACCATGCAGATGGTGGACCTTTTCCTCACAGACGACGTGCTTTTAAAAGACATGTGTAACAATATCATCCAGAACAAAAAAGCCGGCATCTATGACGGGGCTTATAAAGTGGTCCAGATCGCCATGGGCATGAAAGAAAAAGGAGGGAAGAAATGAAACTTTCCGCGCGCAACAAGGCTGCCTTCTGTTTTGGCGCCTTTGGCAAAGATATCGTATATATGCTGGTCAACAGCTACCTTCTTTATTATTACAATGTCGTCCTTGGCATCAGCAGCGCTTTTATCGGTGCCGTACTTATGGGCGCCAGGATTTTTGACGCGTTAAACGACCCCTTCATGGGCATCATCGTGGCAAAAACCAGGACCCGCTGGGGACGCTTCCGCCCCTGGATCCTCTCCGGCACCGTAATGAACGCCTTCATCGTCTATGCGCTGTTCGCGGTGCCCGACGGCATGGGGAACTCCGGCATGAAAGTCTGGCTGACCCTGATTTACCTGGCCTGGGGCGTGACCTATACCATGATGGATATCCCCTTCTGGTCCATGATCCCGGCCATCACAGAGCCTGGCAAAGACCGGGAGCAGCTTTCTTCCCTTGCCAGGTCCAGCTCCGGCATCGGCGACGCGCTGCCCACCGTGCTGACCATGGTCGTCGTCCCGGTCCTGTCCGGCACGACTGCCCTGGCAGGTTACCGCATCGGCTTCAAATACTGGGCGCTGATCATCGCCGTTGTATTTTTAATTTCGGAAATCGTCTTCGTCACAAACGTGCCGGAGAAGCGGGCAGAGGAAATGAAATCCTCCACCATCGGGGAAATGTTCCGGTCCTTGTTCCACAATGACCAGGCGCTGTGCGTCGTTGCCGCGGTGATCCTGGTATACCTTGCCCTGGATATTGTCGGAAACCTGATCCTGTATTTCTTCCAGTTCGACATGGGCAACACCAACCTTTACAGTGTCTTTACCGCTGTCTGCTTCCTCACCCAGGTCTTTTTCATGATGCTGGTGCCGGTATTCCGGAAAAAAGTGGAAAAGCTGAAACTGTTTTCCATCACGATCCTGCTGCAGGTCCTGGGATTTTTGATCCTGCTGGGATTTGCCTTTTCCGGGATTTATAAAGGCGCCTGGACCGTCCTGCTGCTGCCGGGAATCCTGGTTTACGCATCCTATGGCATCCTGAACGTCCTTTTGACCATCTTCCTTTCTGACGCCGTAGATTATGGCGAGTCCAAGAGCGGCAAGAGGGAAGAATCCGTGATCTTCTCCATGCAGACCTTCACCGTAAAGCTGGCCTCCGGCGTCGCCGCCTTTCTTTCGGGCCTGGCTATTGACTGGATCGGGTTAAATACAGAAGCTGCCACCCAGACCGCTGCCACCCTCCAGGGGCTTCGGATCTGGATGACCATCCCCTCCGCCATCCTGCTGGTATTGGCATTCATCATCTTTAAACGCTTCTATAAGCTCAATGACAAGAAGATGGACGAAGTCATGAAGAAGATCCAGAAGAATAAAGAGGAAACAGAATTAGGGGAAAAGGAATAAAGCAGAAACCAAATAAAGCAGAATCACCGTAATCTCAGGCTGTTTCCCGTATCCCTTACAATAGAAACGGACGCGGGAAGCAGCTTCCTTTGCATATCAGGGAGAAATTCCTTCCTTTTAAAGGAGAGATTCCTCCCTTTCCTTAAAACGTAAGGTATCATCTGAGTTTCGGCGCGTCCTGCATGATAGATCAGAAGCAGCTGAAAAGAACGAAGGGGAAACTATGATCCGAAGAAGTAAAAACGTATTTGTCCTCAGCACTCCCGGAACAACTTACCTGTTCCAGGTGCTGCCCAGCGGCCACCTGGAGCACTTGTATTACGGTCCTTCCCTGGGCGGTTTTGCCGGGAAAACCGATGAAGAAATCCTCCAGGACGCGAAATGCCTGGAGGAAAAGAGGGCTTTCCCCGCGGGAAATATGATTTCCTATGACCAGGAGCATCCCGCGTTAACACTGGAAGACCTGCGCCTGGAAATGTCTTCCTATGGGAAGGGGGACATCCGCGAGCCGTTCATCGAGGTCACCCATAAAGACGGCAGCGTCACTTCGGATTTCCTTTTTGAAGACGCCTCCATCACTGCGGACAAGCCGGATTTCAAAACCCTGCCCGGATCCTGTTTCGGGATCAAAGAAGAGAAAGAAGATTATGAAACTGTTTCTTCCAGTGCTGCGGAAACAGCAGCACCGGAAACAAGCTCAGAAACAAATCTGACAACAGCCCCCAGTTGTGAAGCCGGAGCTGATAAGGTCCTTGAAACAGACGCAACATCTGAATCTGGCTCTATTCCAGAGCCTGCTTTGAATGCAGGACAGGGAAAAACTTCCGAAGGTCCTGACATACACAGTGGTTCCAGCCCCATTCCGGAACCTGTCCCAAGCACAGAATCAGCAGATCCTTCGGAATCGGATCCAGCCAATAATGCAATGGCAGGCCTTGCTTCCAGCTCTAATATAAACTTCTGCAGCCTCCCCTTCTCCCATCTCACCGTGACCCTGCGTGATGCTTCTTACAATCTCCGCCTGGAGCTCCATTACTACGTATATGAAGACTGCGATGTCATCACAAGGAGCAGCAGGCTGGTAAATGACAGCCAGGATCCGGTGAGGCTGGAGCGCCTGATGAGCACCCAGCTGGATTTTGAAGACAGCGGCTATGTCATGAGCACTTTTAACGGCGCGTGGGCACGGGAAATGGAGCGGCATGATACGCTGCTTACTGCCGGGAAATTTGTCAATTCCTCCGCTGCCGGCTGCTCTTCCAACCGCGGCAACCCCTTCGTAATGCTCCATGAAAAAGATACTACCGAAGATTCCGGGCTCTGCTACGGGCTGAACCTGGTTTACAGCGGGAACCATTATGAAGCCGCAGAAGTAAGTTCCTTTGGGAAAACCCGGTTTGTATCCGGCATCAATCCCAGCACTTTTTCTTTCCTGCTCCAGCCTGGTGAAGATTTTGAGGCACCGGAAGCCGTCATGTGCTGCTCCGGCCACGGCTATACGGGAATGAGCCAGGCCATGCACCACTTTGTGCGGGAACACATTGTACGGGGCAGTTGGAAAAACAAACCGCGCCCGGTACTGCTGAACAGCTGGGAAGCCGCTTATTTTAAAATCAACGAAAGCAGGCTCCTGCGCCTGGCAAAAGCCGGAAAAGATGTAGGCATTGAACTTTTCGTCATGGACGACGGATGGTTTGGAAAACGGGATAACGACACCTGTTCCCTGGGCGACTGGGAGCCCAACCGCTCCAAGCTTCCCGGCGGGCTGCAGCGTATTTCCCGGAAAGTCCAAGACCTTGGCATGGGGTTTGGCGTCTGGGTAGAGCCGGAAATGGTAAACCGGGACAGCAGCCTTTATAAGGAACATCCGGACTGGGCCATGCAGATCCCCGGAAAGCCCCACTCCGAGGGCAGGAACCAGATGCTCCTGGACCTGGCCAATCCGGAGGTAGTGGATTACCTGACCGGTAAAATGAGCGAAGTATTCTCCTCGGGGGACATTTCTTACGTGAAATGGGATATGAACCGGATCATGTCTGACGTTTACTCCCCTTCTCTTCCGGCAGAACAGCAGATGGAAACCGCCCACCGCGATATCTGCGGCTTTTACCGCCTTGTACGGACGCTGACCGAAAAATTTCCGGAAATCCTCTTCGAAGGCTGCGCTTCCGGCGGCTGCCGTTTCGATCTGGGCGCCCTTTGCTATTTTCCACAGATCTGGGCCAGCGATGACACCGACCCCGCCATGCGTGCCAAAATCCAGCAGGGTTACAGCTACGGCTACCCGGCCAGCGTCATGACGGCACACGTATCTTCCAGTCCTAACCACCAGACTTTGCGGGAAACCCCGCTGGACACCCGGTTCCATATCGCGGCTTTCGGGACTTTGGGATATGAACTGAACTTAAATGACCTGGGTAAAAAAGAGCTGGAAGAAATCCGGGAACAGATTGCCCTGTACAAAGAATGGCGTGACGTCTTCCAATATGGAGATTTTTACAGGGGCAGGTTCGGCAATCTTGTGGAATGGACCGTGGTTTCTTCGGATAAAAAGCGGGCCGTGGGCATGCTTTTCCAGAACCAGGCAGAGGCAAACCATCCCTTTGAGATGTATAAGGCAAAGGGCCTTGACCCGCAGGCGCGTTACCATTTTTACAATATCGCCAAACGTCATGACATCCGGGATTTCGGAGACCTGGTCAATACCGCCTCCCCCATCCATATCCGCCAGGGTTCGCTGATCCATAACATGGCTGCCAAATTTGTCACCATGCCCGGAGAGCAGGAGGATATTACCACCACTGGCGCTGTCCTGATGAATGCCGGCGTGAAGCTGAAAAGCGCCTACTGCGGGACCGGCTACGACGAAAACACCCGGTACTTTGCTGACTTCAGTTCCAGGATGTACTTTATGGAAGAAGTAGAGTGACCGTAAAGGATACAAAAGCGAATGCTTGAAACCTCCATCATTCAGGCAATGAAAAAGGCACAGATGCAGGCATATTAGCAAACATGAATGCGCAGAAGTTTTATCATTCCGGCAGTTTGAAATCCGTCTGAAGCCTGGGCAGGATAACAATACTTTCCTCTAAAGCAGGTCCCTCCTTACGATAAAGAAGAGAAATCCGGATTCCTGATAAAAGAAAACGCCGGAAGACCTTGCAATGCAAAGCCTTCCGGCGTTTTTTCATGTTCCTGGGCGGATTCGAACCGCCGGCCTTTCGCTTAGGAG
>CADBRV010000064.1 GCA_902797185.1 uncultured Lachnospiraceae bacterium | reverse complement strand
TGTCCAGCCAAACAAGGTTCGTCAGAATCACGAAAATGGACAGGGCGCGGATTAAGGCGCTTTCTGGAAAAGAAAATTCAGAAAATTTATTCAATAGGCGGAAGACGGCAGAATTCTTGCTTTCCGGAAGGGCTCTCTCGCAACCCCTTCTTTTTTTTAATTTGTTTTTCAGATTTTACGAACTCTTTTTCTTGTACAAAACCACTATATTTTGTGTTTTTGAAAATTTGTAATACCATAGATGGTACTTTGTGCTATACTTCAATTGCCAGCTGCTTCAGGGTGGCTGGCAATTGTGACGCTTGGATAAAGAGGAAAAGTCTCTTTTTTACATCGTAAGGAGGAATTCGCATCGGCGGGAGGATCCTTTGCGATGCACGAGCAGCATCGTCTTATGTCATCGCCTGAAAGGCGATGACGCAGGCCACGCCTTCGCACGGAGTGCGAATTTGCATGGCGTGGCTCACCGTAGATGTCCTCGCCTGGCAAGGTCCTGACGCAGGCCGCGCCCTCACTGGAAGCGGGATCTTTCATGGCATGGCTTTCCTTAAGGATGGTTTGGAATGCGGCGCCTGTCCATTTACGGGCAGCAGGTCCGGGCAGGTATGGAAGGACAGAGGCGATTCTTTTTTAAGCATGATCAACAGGATAAAGATCTTTTGAGGATTCAGAAATAGCAATGGGATTCGGTTAACAGGGAGGGAGTTCAATGTACAACGAGTCATTAGACGGAAACCTGGATTTTGACAACATCCAGCTTTATGTTATGAAAAGGTCAGGGGAGAGGGTCCCCTTTGAAGCAGATAAGATCGTGAATGCGATTGAAAAAGCCAACCGGGAGGAAGGGATCCCTTCCGAGCGCCTGTCACAGGAGCAGATCTATGAGATCACCCGGGGCATTGTCAAGGATGCCGAAAACGCGGGGCGTGACCTTTCCGTGGAAGAGATCCAGGACAAGGTGGAGGATGCCCTGATGGGCAGCGGCAAGCATAAGATTGCCCGCCTTTATATCACTTACCGCTATAAGCACAACGAGCTGCGGAAAATGTCCCATATCGACCAGAAGATTGCCGGCGTCGTAGAGCGGGACAATGAAGAAGTAAAGCAGGAAAATTCCAACAAGAACCCGACGGTGCTTTCCGTACAGAGGGATTACATGGCAGGCGAATGGAGCCGCTATTATACCAACCGGTACCTGCTGCCAGAAGAGATTACGACAGCACACAAGGAAGGCATCATCCATTTCCATGACGCGGATTATTTTGCACAGCATATGCACAACTGCTGCCTGGTAAACCTCGATGATATGCTGCAGAACGGGACCTGCATCAGCGGCACCCATATTGATACGCCGAAGAGCTTCAGCACCGCCTGTACTGTTGCGTCCCAGATCGTGGCACAGGTAGCGTCCAGCCAGTATGGCGGGCAGACCATCACCCTTTCCCACCTGGCACCGTTCGTAGACGTGAGCCGACAGAAAATCGCAAAGCGCCTCCGAAAAGAGTTTGAGGAAGTCGGCATTTCCACCACCGATGAGAAATTTAACGAGCTGGTGGAGCAGGAAGTGCGCAAGGAAGTGGACAACGGCTGCCAGACGATCCAGTACCAGCTGATCACGCTGCAGTCTACCAATGGGCAGGCTCCTTTCGTTACCGTGTTCATGTACCTGAACGAAGTGCCGGACGGGCAGCTTCGGAAAGACCTTGCCATGGTCATCGAGTCCATGCTGAACCAGAGGATCCTGGGCGTAAAGGATAGCACGGGCCATTATATCACCCCGGCTTTCCCGAAGCTGATTTATGTGCTGCAGGAGAATAACATCCAGGAGGATTCCGAATATTTCTATCTGACGGAGCTTGCTGCAAAGTGTACCGCAAAGAGGATGACCCCGGATTATATTTCCGAGAAGAAAGCACTGGAGTTGAAGGGCGATGTTTACCCATGCATGGGCTGCAGGAGCTTTTTGACACCGGACCGCTTCACAGACGCCAATGTAGGCAATATCAGCGGCGCGTTAAATTATGTTCCCGGGAAGCACAAATACTATGGCCGCTTTAACCAGGGCGTCGTCACCATCAACTTGGTGGATGCGGCATGTTCTTCCGGAAAGGACGAGACAAAGTTCTGGAAACTGATGGAAGAGAGGCTGGAACTGTGCCACCGTGCGCTGCGCCTGCGCCATGAGAGGCTTCTGGGCACTCCTTCCGACGTGGCACCGATCCTCTGGCAGGATGGCGCGCTGGCAAGGCTCAAACCCGGCGAGACCATCGACAAGCTGCTTTATGACGGATATTCCACGATTTCCCTGGGATATGCCGGGCTGGCAGAATGCGTTTATTATATGAAGGGCGTTTCCCACACCAGCGAGGAGGGCAAGGAATTCGGCCTTCGGGTTATGCAGATGCTCAATGACAAATGCGCCCAGTGGAAAGCGGCAGAAAACATCGACTATTCCGTTTACGGCACGCCGATGGAAAGCACGACTTATAAGTTTGCAAAATGCCTGCAGAAGCGTTTTGGGAAGATCCCTCACGTAACCGACAAGAACTATATCACCAACAGCTACCATATCCATGTAACAGAGGATATCGACGCCTTCAGCAAGCTTTCCAAGGAAGCGGAATTCCAGAGGCTGTCCCCGGGAGGGGCAATCAGCTATGTGGAAGTGCCGGACATGCAGAACAATATCCCGGCAGTGCTGACGGTAATGCGCCATATTTACAACACGATCCTTTACGCGGAGCTGAATACCAAGAGCGATTACTGCGACGTTTGCGGCTATGACGGGGAAATCCGGATCATCAAGGACGAGACCGGGAAACTGGTTTGGGAATGCCCCAACTGCGGCAACCGTGACCAGCGGAAGATGCATGTAGCCCGCCGTACCTGCGGTTACATCGGGACCCAGTTCTGGAACCAGGGCAGGACCCAGGAGATCGCGGACAGGGTGCTGCACCTGTAAGAAAGGCAAAAGACCCAACTGGCAGCCTGAAAATAACAGGCTGGGACAAGCTGGAAATAGAAAGCAGTAAAAGCCCAAAATAGCAGGTTGGAGCTGGAAAGGCGGACATAAAAAGCAGCCCGCTGCAGGGGCGCTAGGGGAAGGCTTTTACAATTTCAGAAATAAAATGTAAAAGAAAACAGGATCCGGACAGGTTTCCTCCACAAGGCTGGTTTTCACCAAGCCTCAAGAAGAAGCAGCCGGGTCCTGTTTTGATATAATCGAAAATATAGGAAATCATAAATACCGCGCTAACGCATACGAATAGCGGATTTTATTTACGATAGCAGGACTGTCTCCCTTTTCTGCCATCAAATTTTTAGAGCGATCAGATTATTCAGCGGGCCCAAAAATTGGATTTTACGCTAAACCAGATGGTCAGGACTCCGGTCCCTTCCTTTTTTCCTCATCCTCTTCCGCTGTATCCGCGAATTCTTCCCGCATCAGGGCCAGGTAGCGTTTCAGGCTGGGGTTGTGGTTGGAACGGTTCCATCCCAGCCGCAAGGTGCAGTCCGCAAAATGCCGGGTGCCGGATTTTAAGTGGGTGATGGGGATCATACGCACCTTGTCGTTTTTGCTCAGCAGGCAGCGGCTGTTTACGATGGCCGAGCAGAGGCCGTGTTCCACAGACAGATAAAAGGTAGTAATAGAGGCCTCGCTGCCGGTAAGGAAATAGGGACGGTCTGCGCCAAAGTCATCCAAAAGACCCTGCAGTTCGTTATGCAGCGGCGTTTCAAAGGAAGAAATATTGATCATCCGCAGCGGCAGGTCTCCGAATTTCGTCTTGATCTCTTCATAAGAAATGCTGGGGATTTTTGCGTTGGGATGGGAAGCGGGGATCGCCAGGCACATCTGGTCATCATAAAGGGCAAAGCTGTCCATCCAGGGGCTGTTGGGCAGGGTCGTGCTCAGGTAGACCAGGCAGTCTACGCTGCGGTCCAGAAGGGCGTCATGGTCGGCTTTTACATCCAAAGACCGGATGAAAATCTGGTCCTTGGGGTTCCCCTCCCGGTATTTTTGAAGCACGTTGTCCATGCGGTCATCAAAGACCTGGTTTTCCTGCAGCCCGATGACCAGGTGTTTGGAATAGGAATCGATGACGCTGTGGATCTGTTTTTCAATCGTGGTATGGGACTGGTAAAGCTTTTCGAAATAGGGATAAAGGCTTTTCCCCACATCCGTCAACGTGATGCTCTTTTTTTCCCTGGAAAAAAGCAGCACGCCCAGCTCGGATTCCAAAGAAGAAATCTGCCTGCTCAGGGTGGGCTGGGATAAATAAAGCTGCTGGGCAGCCTGATGGAAATTGCCGGAGTCGGCAACTTTTAAAAAGCATTCAATCTGCTGGAGTGTCATAAATAAATCCTTTTTGTATTTATCGTAAGGAGGGATCCGCTTCAGCGGGAGGATTCCTTACGATGTACTAGCCGCATCGTCCTATGTCATCCCCCCCTTCGGATGATGCCATAGGACGCGCCCTAATGCGAAGCTTGATCTTTCATGGCGCGGCTCCCCTCAAGGACGATTTGGAATGCGGCGTCTGTCCACTTGGAATAAAAATATAAATGAATTAACAGGGCAGAACCTGCCCGAAATGCCTTCCATAGTTATATGTTAGAAACCTTTTTTAGCAAAGGCTTCTATAGGAAATGTTAACATTAAAGGAAAAATGCGTCAAACCGGAAAAACAGCCATTAGTTGACTTTTGTAGTGTTTTCGGGTATGCTTTACTTTAGCAGTTAAAAGCGTCAACGCGTTTAACTATTGAACTGGAGAAAAAAGGCTGTGCCGGGCAGATTTGGAAGAAGGGTTTGTGCACGGCCGGCATTACATCCTATAGCGAAGTAATGCGGAAGTAACAGGATGAAACATTCGGGAATATTTCCTCGCCCGCGGGGCGGAGAAAAAGCCGTGCCACCCGCATAGCGCGCATTTCATGGCACGGCATTCCGAGCAAGAAAAGAGGGGTAACATGCCGATCACAGAGCTGCTGGAAAATAATGCCAGGCGTTACGGGAATGACGTGGCACTAGTGGAAGTCAATCCTGAAGTCAAGGAAGTCGTCAGGAAGACCTGGAAGGAATACGAGCTGATGGAGCCCACTTCCCCCAGCGCGTACAGGCGGGAGATCACCTGGTCTGTCTTTAACGAAAAAGCCAACCGCTTTGCCAACCTCCTGATCAGCCGCGGCGTCCAGAAAAATGACAAGGTAGGCATCCTTTTGATGAACTGCCTGGAGTGGCTCCCGATTTATTTCGGGATCCTGAAAACAGGCGCGGTGGCAGTACCGCTGAACTACCGGTATACGCCAGATGAAATCGAGTACTGCCTGGATAAGGCAGACGTAGACATCCTGGTCTTCGGACCGGAATTTATCGGCAGGGTGGAAGAGATTGCAGACAGGATCAGCAGGCACCGCCTCCTTTTCTTTGTAGGCAGCACCTGCCCCAGCTTTGCGGAGGACTATATGACCTTGACGGCCAACAGTTCTTCCCTGTCCCCGAACATCATATTAAGCGATTCGGACAACGCGGCGATTTATTTCTCTTCCGGCACCACCGGATTCCCGAAAGCCATCCTGCATAACCACGAAAGCCTGATGCACGCCGCAAGGGTGGAGCAGAACCACCATGGGCAGACGAAGAAGGACGTGTTCCTCTGCATCCCGCCTCTTTACCATACCGGTGCAAAGATGCACTGGTTCGGAAGCCTGATTTCCGGAGGGAAGGCAGTGCTTTTGAAAGGCACAAAGCCGGATGCCATCCTGGAGACCGTATCCAAGGAACAGTGTACGATCGTATGGCTCCTGGTGCCGTGGGCACAGGATATTTTGGAAGCCTTGGATTCCGGCAGGCTGAAACTGGAAGATTATAACCTTTCCCAGTGGAGGCTGATGCATATCGGCGCCCAGCCGGTACCGCCCAGTTTGATCCGCCATTGGAAGGAATACTTCCCGAACCACCAGTATGACACCAACTATGGCCTTTCCGAATCCACCGGTCCGGGCGCCGTCCATCTTGGCGTGGGCCATATCGACAAGGTAGGGGCCATCGGCCTTCCAGGATATGGCTGGAAAGCGAAGATCGTGGATGAGAATGGCGAGGAAGTAGAGCAGGGCAAGGTAGGGGAGCTTTGCCTGAACGGGCCTGGTGTCATGACCTGCTATTACAATGACCCGAAAGCTACCGCAGAAGTGCTCAAAGACGGATGGCTTTATACCGGCGACATGGCCATGCAGGATGAAGATGGTTTTTATTACCTGGTAGACCGGAAGAAAGACGTTATCATCAGCGGCGGCGAAAACCTTTACCCGGTACAGATCGAAGATTATATCCGCGGGCTGGATGCTGTGCATGATGTTGCCGTAATTGGTATCGCGGACCGGAGGCTTGGAGAGATTGCCGCGGCAATCATCGAAGTAAAGCCCGGCATGGAGCTGACGGAAGAAGAAGTCAACCAGTACTGCATGGGGCTGCCCCGTTATAAGCGCCCCAGGAAGGTCATCTTCGACGAGATTCCCAGGAACCCCACCGGCAAGATCGAAAAGCCCAAGCTCCGCCAGAAGTACAACAAGGTGCCGCTTGTGGCAGCAGAAAACCAAGGCTGATAGAAAACGAAAGCTG
>CADBRV010000063.1 GCA_902797185.1 uncultured Lachnospiraceae bacterium | reverse complement strand
TGGCGGCGGATCCCCGATCATGGAGGAAATCACGCTGATGAGCCGTTACGACCTGGAAGAGCTCAAGAAGATCGCCAAATACCTGGCTGGCATCCCGGGATATGAGGAACCGCCAAGGTACGAGAGGGCATATGCTTCACCGCGCCAGATGCTTGCGAAGTTCGACGCTTCCAAGAAGGCAGCAGACAAGAAATAATCCTGATCTGTTTTATTCTCTGCAATAAACCAAACCTTTTAATAAAACCCTTACGCTCCGGCTTCCCGTTTTGGGAGCCGGAGCACTTTTTTGCTTGAAGAAAGAATCTGGGCCGGCAATGGATCCTGGCATAAGGAAGCTTTCTTCTGCTGAAGGCCTTGTATATCGTAAAGAGGGAGCCGATTCAGCGAGTTTTGACAAAGCAAAAACTGCCCGACAAGCGAGTTTGTAAATTGGAAGGAGGGACCCGCTTCAGCGGGAGGATCCCTTTCAGCAGGAAAGGGGATAGTGCCCCTATGAGCCGTGGTGAATAGCGGAAAGCAATTTTCTATAAGTTGAAAAAACATAGGCTACGTAATATAATGTTCATTATTGAGTAAAAATGTGCCCTGAGGGGCATTCTTCATTCGGAGGAAGTAACCGTGAAAAAGTATGGTGTAAATGAGCTTCGAAGGATGTATCTTTCCTTCTTCGAAAGCAAGGGTCATCTGGTAATGAAAAGTTTCTCGCTGGTGCCGCACAACGACGACAGCCTGCTGCTGATTAACGCGGGCATGGCGCCGCTTAAGCCTTATTTTACAGGCCAGGAGACTCCGCCCAGGAAGCGCGTGACCACCTGCCAGAAATGTGTCCGTACCGGCGATATTGAGAATGTCGGCAAGACGGCCCGCCACCTTACTTTCTTTGAAATGCTGGGCAACTTCTCCTTCGGCGATTATTTCAAGAGGGAAGCTTTGCACTGGTCCTGGGAATTTCTGACCGAGGTCATCGGCATGGACCCGGGAAGGCTTTATCCGTCCATCTACTTTGAGGATGAGGAAGCATTCCATATCTGGACCGATGAAATCGGCGTCCCGGCAGAAAAGATCAAACGTTTTTACCGCGACCCGGTTACCGGCGAGTGCGATAACTTCTGGGAGCATGGCGCAGGACCTTGCGGACCGTGTTCTGAGATTTATTATGACCGCGGGGAAAAATACGGCTGCGGCAAGCCTACCTGCGGGGTCGGCTGCGACTGCGACCGTTACATGGAAATCTGGAACGACGTATTTACCCAGTTTGAGAATGACGGTCATGGCAATTATACCGAACTGAAACAGAAGAACATCGATACCGGCATGGGCCTGGAGCGTCTTGCAGTAGTCGTACAGGATGTGGATACGGTATTTGATATCGATACCATGAAAGCCATCCGTGACAAAGTCTGCGAAATGGCCGGCGTTGAATATGAGATGGACCCGAAGGCAGACGTTTCCATCCGCCTTATTACGGACCATATCCGTTCCGCTACCTTTATGATTTCCGACGGCATCATGCCTTCCAATGAGGGCAGGGGTTATGTACTCCGCCGCCTGATCCGCAGGATCGCCCGCCATGGCAGGCTCTTGGGCATCCGGGCACCGTTCATTTCCCAAATCGCGGACGTCGTAATCGAGTGCTCCAAAGACGGTTATCCGGAACTGGAAGAGAAGAGGGGCTTCATTTTTACAATATTGGATGCAGAAGAAGCCCAGTTTGGGAAGACCCTGGACCAGGGCATGAATATCCTGGGCCAGATGGCAGAAAAGACAAAGGAAGAAGGGAAAACCGTCCTTTCCGGAGACGATGCTTTCAAGCTGTATGATACCTACGGGTTCCCGCTGGATTTGACCGTGGAAATCCTGGAAGACCAGGGGATTACCGTAGATGAAGACGGCTTCCAGGAAGCCATGGAAGAGCAGAGGCAGAAAGCCCGTGAAACCCGGAAGACTTCTAATTACATGGGCAAGGCAGCTTCTGTTTACGATGATATCGATAATGCCATCACTTCCGAATTTACCGGCTATGGGAATACGGAAGACAAGTCCGAAATCCTGGTACTGACCACCGAAGTGGATCCGGAGAATGGTCTGTATGGCGAGATCACCCAGGCGCTGACAGACGGGCAGAAGGGTACTGTCATTACTGCCAAGACCCCATTCTATGGGGAAATGGGCGGCCAGGTTGGCGACACCGGCGTGATCGAGACCAAGGAAGGCACTTTCGAAGTAGAAAATACCATCCACCTTTTAGGCGGCAGGATCGGACATGTAGGCCATATGACAAGCGGCGTCCTGCGCAGCGGCGAAGAAGCTGCCTTGAAGGTAGATGCCGCAAGAAGGGCATCCATTGCCAAGAACCATTCCGCTACCCACCTGCTGCAGAAAGCGCTGCAGGAAGTACTGGGCTCCCACGTACAGCAGAAGGGCTCTTATGTAGATGAAAATTACCTGCGTTTTGACTTTGTGCATTTCTCCGCCATGACGAAGGATGAAATCCATGAGGTGGAAAAACGCGTGAACGAGAGGATTGCCGCAAACGTGCCGGTAGACACCCAGGTCATGACCTTGGACGAGGCCAAGAAGACCGGTGCCATGGCACTGTTTGGAGAAAAATACGGAGACAAGGTCCGCGTTGTAAAGATGGGGGATTACTCCACCGAGCTTTGCGGCGGCACCCATGTAGCAAGGACCGGGGATATCCAGGTCTTCAAGCTCCTGTCTGAATCCGCTTCCGCAGCAGGCGTAAGGAGGGTGGAAGCCGTTACCGGCTTTGGCGCCATCCGTTACTTTGACAGCCTGGGGCAGCAGCTGGAGCAGGCGGCAGATGCGGCCAAGTCTTCTGTTAAAGAACTGCCGGAAAAGATCCAGCATATGCAGGAAGAGATCAAGGCACTGCAGGGCACGGTAGAATCCATGAAGAGCAAGGCAGCCAGCCAGCAGCTCGGCGACGTATCCGACAAGGTAAAGAAAGTCGGAGGCGTCGACTTCATCGGTGCCAAGGTTTCCGGCGTAGACCAGAACGGCCTGCGTGACCTGGGCGACAAGCTCCGCAGCCAGATGGGTGATGATGCCGTAGTACTGCTGGTATCCGACAATGGTGGAAAGGTTTCCCTGGTAGCCATGGCTACTGACGGTGCCGTGAAGAAAGGTGCCCATGCTGGCAACCTGGTGAAGATGGCAGCGAAACTGGTAGGCGGAGGCGGCGGCGGCCGTCCGAACATGGCACAGGCCGGCGGCAAGAACCCGGAGGGGATTGATCAAGCGCTGGAAGAAGCTGAGAAGGAATTAGCGAAACAGTTAGGTTTGTAAATAGAAGGCCGATACTGATAAGCCAGGCAGTAAGGCTTAATAAAAAAATCGGACTTTTGCCGGACAGGGGTTCCTTGTCCGGCAGAGGTTTTTACTATAAAATATATATGGGGGGATTTGAAAAAAATGCAGTTCTATTCGTTGCTGGATCTTTGCCTTCTGGCAGCCATGTTACTTCTGTATTACACAGTGTTCCGTGACAGGCAGTGGTTTGTTTTGCTTGGCGCGAGCATTTTCTTTTATGTATTTTTCGGCAATTATTTCGGGGTCCTGGTCCTGGCCACTTCCTTTTCCATCTGGCTTGGAGGCGTCCTGCTGAACCGCTTTGAAACTTCTTATAAGCAGCAGAAAAAGCAGGAGGGGCTTTCCAGGGATGATAAAAAGGCTTTAAAAAAGCGCCTCCAGCATAAAAAACGCTGGGTTTTGGCAGCAGAGCTTATCATTAACCTCGGCATCCTTGCCGCTTGTAAATATATGGGCCTTCGGTTCGATAATTTTATCCTGCCGCTGGGCATTTCTTTCTATACATTCCAGGCACTTTCCTATTTCTTCGATATTTACAACAATAAATACGGATACGAGCCGAATTATTTCCATTTCCTTTTGTTCTGCTCCTGGTTCCCGCAGATGTTCCAGGGACCGATCAGCCGTTATAATGAGCTGGGCGTCCAGTTTTTCCAGAAGCATGAATTCAAAATGGAAAATATCAAAAGGGCGTTCCTGCTTTTCATGTTCGGTGCTATGAAAAAATATGCCATTGCCGACGCGTTAATTACGACGGTGGATGGCTTTTTCGGCGATGGCATGCAGGGGCAGAGCGGCACCATGATTTTCTGGGGCGCCGTGATTGCCACGATCCAGCAGTACGCGGATTTTTCCGGCGGCATCGACATGGTGCTGGCGATTTCCGAGCTGTTCGGCATCAAAGTGAAGGACAACTTCCGCCAGCCTTATTTTGCGGTGACTTTGGCTGACCTGTGGCGCAGATGGCATATTACGCTGTGTGACTGGTGCAGGGACTATATTTTCTACCCCTTTGCTGTGACGAAGCCCATGATGAAATTAGTGAAATGGGGCACGAAGCACTGGGGCAAAATCGGCCGCATCCTTCCTGCCGTGATTGACAATGTCGTGGTTTTTGCCGTAGTAGGCGTCTGGCATGGCACCGGATGGAATTACCTGGTGTGGGGCCTTTACAACGGCATCCTGATGAGCATCAGTGATATCTTAAAGCCTGTATTTAAAAAGATGAACGAGCTCTTCCATATCCCGGTGAAATCTTTCGGGTTCCGTGTGTTCCGTATTGTACGGACCTGGCTGGTCATCGGGGTAGGGAGCCTGTTTACTTATTTCTCCACCGTGCCGGAAGCGTTCAAGGCAATGAAAGCCATGGTAATCCGTCCGGATTGGAAAATGATCGGCGTAAAGGCAGTTTTGAATGCAAACCTGATCAATTCATCCAAACTGGTACCGGTCTTTATCGTAGCGGCATTTATTGTCCTTTTGGTCCGCAGCGTCCTTAGGGAGAAGGGTGTTGATATTTATGCATCGCTCATGGGCAAAAACGTGGTGCTCCGCTGGGGTGTGTATTACATCCTGATTTTCCTGACCGCGGCAGCATTTGTCTATCTGAAGGCGGAAGGAGGTTTCCAGTATGCGAACTTCTAAAAGAGTTATAAAAGCGATCTGCTTTGTGCTGGCGTTTTGCCTGCTGAACCAGCTGGTGATATTCCTGTTTACGCCATTCTGTACGCCTTCTTCGGAGCTTTGGGACAAATACCGGGCAAAAGCTGGGCAGCATCTGGACATGGTCTATGTAGGGGAGTCTACCTGCTATGAGAACATCGACCCCTCTACCGTAGATGGGATTACGGGGCTTGCTTCCCAGAACATGGGGTCCAATGCCCAGTCCTTGAAGCAGAGCCGGGAGGCGCTCAGCGCTGCTATTAAAGAGCACCATATCAAGAAAGCCGTCCTGGTGCTGGATGAGACGCTCCTTACTTCAGGGCAGGAACAGTTTGCCAGGCCGGAAGCCGCCTTCACCCATGCGGAGATGAAAGGGCAAAACCCGGTCAAGGCAGTACAGATCGCCAGCCAGTACCTGCTGGATCCGAAATACTTCGGCAAGGCAGAGTCCATCAACTTCTTTTTCCCCTGGACTTATAACCGCCTGCAGGATAAAAAGCAGTTTATCCAGGACCTGAAGGTCAAGCTGGGATACTGGAAAATGGAGATGAAGGACTGGAACAATATCCGGGAAGAGGATGGATTTAAACCGTTCCACAAGACAATAAATTACAATACCATCAAATCCATCCCTGTGCGAAGCTGGAGCCGTGGCGATGTTTCGAAAAAAGGGCTTGGCTATCTGGACAGCATTATCAAGCTCTGCGATAAAAATGACGTGGACCTTACCATTGTCGTCCCGCCTTATCCCACCAGCGTAATCTTAAGCTGGGGCAATTCCTACGAAACCCGCCGGGAGTATATTGAAAAATGGCTGCAGGAGCGGGGGCAGACCTACTATGATTTCAACATGGCAAAACCGGAGCTTTATGAAAAGGAAGCGGATTACTTTAAAGACTGGGACCATAACAACGCGGATGGTGCAGAGGTATTTTCGAAATCCCTGGGGGAGCTTTTAACGAAACTTGACAACGGGGAGGATGTCAGCGGGCTGTTCTACAGCTGGGATGATTATCTCAATACCATCAATTATGTGGACAGCGTGGTGGTACAGCTCAAATCCGTTTACGGACGGGGAATCACGATTAAGGCCGGGGCATATACGGCGGCTCCCCAGGGCGTAGAGTATGAGTTCCAGGTTTATAATAAGAAGAAAGACGCTTATGTCACGATCCAGGATTACAGCACCAAACAAAGCGCGGTATTCAAGCCAAAAAGGGAAGGCAGGTACCGTTTCCGTGTACGAGCCCGCGTCGTAGGCTCCACCGCACAGTATGACAAATACCACGCAAAGAGCATCAATTACTTTGAACGTTAGCCAAAGCCCCGGGGCGATGTCTCCGCAGGATGATGTAGGCTTTCTTAAATTAAATGAATTATCATATGGGCTGTGCCATTAAAAGGCAAATCGTGCTTATCGGCATAGGCACAGCCCGTCCTGCCGCCCGGAAGGGGACGGGACAGATTGGAGGGGAATATGTTGGATAAAAGGACAGCAGCAGATTATCTGGAAGAGACGGCGCGCCGCCTTCCGGATAAAGTAGCATATGTGGACCCGGGCCGCAGCGTGACATTTTCCGAGGTCACGCTGGAAGCAAAAAAATTGGCACAGGCTATCGTGGACAGGGGCTTTTTCAAATCTCCGGTGGCTGTTTACCTGGATAAATCCATTGAATGCATTGCCGCTATTTTCGGCGTAGGCTTTTCTGGCAACTTCTATACGGTGCTGGATACAGAGATGCCAAAGGCCAGGGTGGATAAAATTCTGGATACCCTGCAGCCGGAGATTTTCCTGACAGACAAGGCACATCTGGATGCCGTGAAGGAATTTTCCGGGGACAAGCCGGTAGTGCTATATGAAGAAGCCGTGGAAAAAGAAGATGTGGATGAAGAAGCCCTGACAAAGGTGAGGGAAAAAATCCAGTCCTCCGACTTGATGTATGTGCTGTTTACTTCCGGTTCCACAGGGAACCCCAAGGGCGTTGCCGCTTCCCATTACATGTATGTCTACTACTTCATTAACGCACAGAAGGTAGACCAGTATGAAGAAAGCGACGTGCTGCTGAACCAGACGCCGTTCTATTTCATCATGGGTGGCACGGATATTTTCACGCCTGCTTTCTGCGGGGCTACTACCCATATTATCCCCAAGTCCTATTACGCATTCCCTCCGCTCCTGGTGAACTATATAGCAGAACACAAGATCACTTTCCTGATGTGGGTGCCTTCCGCGCTGGCCATGATCGCCAACACGGATGCCTTCGGCCTGGCAGACATTACCTGCATCAAAAAGATCATTACCGGAGGGGAAGTCGTGCCGGTCAAAGTAGTACGTGCATGGAAAAAACACCTGCCGGACTGCTATTTTGTAAATGCCTATGGTTCCACCGAGATGACCGATGGCGGCACTTATTATGTGATTGACCGGGAATTCAAGGATACGGACAACCTGCCCATCGGCATCCCTTACCCCAATATCGATACCATGGTGATCGATGAAAACAACAAGCTGGTGACGGAGCCTTATGTGGAAGGGGAGCTGGTGATCCGCAGCCCGTCAGTGGCATATGGCTATTACAATGACCCGGAGCGGACGAAGGAAGTATTTGTCCAGAACCCGCTAAACCCCTATTATGAAGAAAAGGTTTACAAGACCGGGGACCTGGTCCAGTACAATTCCTATGGGGAAATCGAATATACCGGCCGCAGGGATTTCCAGATCAAGCACAGGGGGCAGCGGATCGAGCTGGGCGAAATCGAGATCAACGTCTCGTCTGTAGAAGGCGTGGAAGAAAACGCCTGCCTGTATGACAAAAAACGGGAGCGCATCGTCCTGTACTATACCGGAACAATAGAAGAAAAGCAGCTGCGGGACCAGTTGAAGGAACTCCTCCCGCCCTATATGCTGCCGGGGAAGAGGGTACAGCTGGACAAAATGCCCCATAACTTAAATGGCAAGATCGACCGGACCGCGCTTCGGGACAGGATGGAAAAGAAATAAGAGACTGGAGAAGGAATCATATGGGAGAAATTATACTTGCCTGCTTTATCGGCGGATGGGAAATTTTTATTGCCTATATCAGTTACCGCAGGCTCACCAGGGAGACAAAAAAATATCTGCATTATGATGGCGGGGCTGCCACATCGGATGCGGATCAAAGAAAGAAAAGCGAGGAGTGAAAAAAGTTTCCGCTTCCTTACGATGTACCAGCCGCATCGTCCGAAGGACAATAGGGAATGCGGCGTCTGTCTGTTTCTCATCCGGAGGGTGGTGGAACAGGCCGTGTCCAGGCATAGCGTGTGCATTTTCGTGACGCGGGCCTTTGTTAATAAGAGAATGGGAAAGAAAAATAGGTTTTATTCATGAATATATATTTTATTGGAATGTGTATTTCCATGGCCGTTTATATCGTAATCGGGCTTCTGGTCAGCAGGAAAGTCAAGAGTGTTGATGATTATTATGTTGCAGGCCGCAGGGCCCCGGGCATCCTGATCGTGGGGTCTTTGGTCGCTTCCTATGCCAGCACCGGTATCTTTATCGGGGACAGCGGGGAGTATTACCAGGGCGGGATGAACGGCCTGTACTTATGCGGCATCATGACGACTTCCGGGTATATCCTGGGCGCCGTGTTCTTTGGCAGGTATCTGCGCCGGAGCGAGGCTTTGACCATACCGGAATTCATCGGAAGGCGTTTCCATTCCAAGCATGTGAAAAACCTGGCCACAATTACCGCGGTAGCAACGATGGAGGTTTACCTGATCTCGGTGCTCCAGGGTGTCGGCACGCTGATGAATGCCGTTACCGGCATCTCTTATGATGCCTGTATCCTGATGGCCGTCATTGTATTTACCGCTATTACAACCTTGTCCGGGTCCAGCGGGGTGCTGATTACGGATACCATCATGGCAACACTGTTTACTACGGCGCTGATTGTAGCGGTCTTTTTTATGGGGCATACGGCAGGAGGATGGTTCCATACCTTGAAAACCATTGCCCAGACGCCATCCCTCCGGGAGCTGCTTTCCTGGAAAGGCGTGCCCGGGGTGGTTTCCACTACTTCTGTCAACAGCATTATCTGGGGCATTATCAACGGCATTGTCTGGATGTCCGTTGCCATGGTCGGTCCCTGGCAGTCATCCAGATATATGATGGCAAAAAATGAATCTACTGTCATTTCCTCTACGATCCCGTCTGCCTTCGGCATTTTCCTGATCGAGTCCAGCATTTTGATGAGCGCCATGTTCGTAAAAATGGTGAATCCGGATATTGCGGATCCCAACCAGGTCATGATCTGGGGCGCCATGCACATGATCCCTACGATTCTAGGGGTGCTCCTTTTAACCGGGATCCTGGCCGCGGGCATTTCTTCCGCAACCACGTTCCTTTCATTAATCGGTGCATCCATGTCCAATGACGTGGTGGGAAACCGGTATAACAAGATTACGGTGGGACGGATCGCGATGCTCATTGCTTCCTTTATCGCCACCTTGTTCTGTATTTTCAACCCGCCTGCCTTGTTCTGGATCATGCTGTTCGGCGGCGCCATCGTGGCTTCTTCCTGGATGCCCACGATCATGGCATCTGTCCTCAGCAAGCGGCTTACAAAGGCAGGCGCGTATGCGGGCATGCTGGCAGGCTTCGTGGTCTGCTTTGGGGTAAGGCTGTATACGGCCGTTACCGGCGTGATGCTTTCGCCATTCCTGGACCATGCATTTTTAGGAATGTTGGCGAATATTGCCGCCATGGTTATCGTGTCTCACTTTACGCAGGTGACCCTGGAGGAGAAAGCTACCAGGGAAAAGATGTTCATAATGCCGGAATCGGAAAAGGACCCGGTAGAAGTGAAAAAAGCCCTTTCCTTTTCAAAGGCAGGAATGCTGGTAGGCGTCGTCATCCTGGTACTGCTGCTTATTTTCTGGGCGGTACCCTTTGCCATTTATTCTTAATAGGAAGAGGCCGCTTTTGAAAAAGGACAGAAGGGCTGCCGGAGAAGAAGGGTGTCTACAAGCAATAGAAGATATGTTATAATAAACGGGCGAAGGTGCCCGGGGTTTTAGAGGCATCAAAATATTTAGTTACAGGGGGAATAACGACATGGACGAATTATTGGAGATCTTGGAGGATATCAAGGAAGACGTGGATTTTGAGCATGAGACCGCTCTTGTGGATGACAAGCTCATCGATTCTTTGGACGTCCTGCAGATCATTGCAGCATTAAACGAGGAGTTTGACATCCAGGTGCCGGCATCTGAAATCCTTCCGAAGAATTTCAACAGCGCCCAGGCAATTTATGACATGGTGCAGCGCCTCCAGGACGAGTAAATGGGAACAGCTGTAAAAGACAACAAGCAGAGGACCGGTCGCAGAGAGCCGGTCCTTTTTGCATTCCCTTTTGCCGGAGGGACCTCCTTAAGCTACATGTCCTGGGATGTGCCGGGCACCCGTTTCATGCCTTTGGAGTACGGCGGGCATGGCCTTCGCATGAATGAGCCCCTGCCTTCTTCTATCCAGGCAGCAGCGGAAGATGCAGCCCGCCAAGTCGCGAAAAGCCTTTCCGGGGAAAAATTCTGCCTCTTCGGGCACAGCATGGGCGGCATCGTGGCCTGGCATGCCCTCCATTATTTGGAAAAAGAATATGGGCTTTTCCCTGAAAAGATGGTGGTATCCTGCTGCGACGACCCGGTGCATTTTCCGGGGAGGTGCCTCTCCCTGGAATCGGATGCGGACGTGCTGTCGTATCTGAAAGATGACATGCGGGTTTCCAAAAAGGAAATGGAAAGCGCACTTTTCCAAAAGAAAGTGCTGCCTTCGATCCTGAATGACTTCAAGATCATCCGGGAATACCGATGTGAGGAAGAGGGGGTAATAGGCACGCCCATTACTGCCATTGAGGCTGAGGGAGACCGCTTTGTAAAGAAGGGCACGGTAAGCCACTGGCAGCAGAGGACCAGCGGGAAATTTGAGCTCCAATCCTTCCCCGGCGGGCATTTTTACTTCGATGACAAAGAAATCCTGGGAAGCCTTTTGAGGTTTCTGGAAGGACAGATCCTGATATAAGGTGTTGGATCAAGCTGGTGCGCTTTGGACCATAATAAATTCAACATTTCCTTGACGGATTCCATATTTATGGTATACTAGATGAGTGCAGAAAAACCCCAAACTGTTTATGCACAATATGCAGCTGGAGGGAGGGTAGTTAATGTCAAGTATTATCGTAAAAGAGAACGAGTCTCTCGATAGCGCGCTTCGTCGTTTCAAGCGCAGCTGTGCGAAAGCTGGGATCCAGCAGGAAATCCGCAAGAGGGAACATTACGAAAAGCCTAGCGTACGACGCAAGAAAAAGTCCGAGGCTGCAAGAAAACGTAAATACAACTAAGGAAAATAGAGCTGCTATTTTATAGCAGCTCATTTTTTTAACTACCGAGGGAATATGAAATACGAAATTCTGAAAACGGAAGGCAGGGCGAAACGGGCAAGGCTTACCACGGTCCATGGGGTGGTGGAGACGCCGGTCTTTATGAACGTGGGGACCCAGGCTGCCATAAAAGGGGCCGTATCGACGGCGGACCTGCATGAAATCGGCACCCAGGTGGAACTGTGCAATACCTACCACCTCCATGTGCGCCCGGGAGACGACGTGGTATATAAGCTGGGAGGGCTGTCCAAATTCATGAACTGGGACCGCCCGATCCTGACGGATTCCGGCGGGTTCCAGGTCTTTTCCCTGGCCGGCCTTCGCAAAATCAAAGAGGAAGGGGTCACCTTCCGTTCCCATATCGACGGGCACAAAATTTTCATGGGGCCGGAGGAAAGCATGCGGATCCAGTCCCACCTGGCGTCTACCATTGCCATGGCTTTTGACGAGTGCCCTCCATCCCTTTCGGAGCGTTCCTATGTGGAAAATTCCGTATCCAGGACCACCCGCTGGCTGGTGCGCTGCAAGAAGGAGATGCAGAGGTTAAACGGCCTGGAGGATACCATTAACAAAGAGCAGCTTTTGTTTGGCATAAACCAGGGCGCCATTTATAAAGATATCCGTGTGGACCACGCAAAGCAGATCGCGGGCCTGGACCTGGACGGTTATGCCATCGGAGGGCTGGCAGTAGGCGAGACCCATGAGCAGATGTATGAGATCCTGGAAGAGACGGTCCCTTACCTCCCCCAGGACAAGCCTACCTATCTGATGGGCGTAGGCACGCCGGCCAATATCCTGGAAGCGGTGGAGCGGGGAGTGGATTTCTTTGACTGTGTCTATCCCAGCCGGAACGGCCGCCATGGGCATGCTTATACCCACCATGGAAAGATCAATATTTTAAACAAAAAATATGAGCTGGATGAGCGGCCTTTGGAAGAAGGCTGCCAGTGCCCGGCCTGCCGCATGTACAGCAGGGCATATATCCGGCATCTCATGAAGGCAAAAGAAATGCTGGGTATGCGCCTTTTGGTCCTGCATAACCTGTATTTTTATAACCATCTGATGCAGGAGATCCGAGACGCTTTGGATGCGGGCACCTTTTCTTCTTTCAAGGCTTCCCTGCTGGAAGAAATGTCTTGCGAATCCGTATGAAAATGATTATTATATAAAAGTAATGCCGCAGCAAGAGGCTGGGCATTCAGGTAGCAGGATGCCGCGCGATGCGGGATTTCCCGGCGGAGGGCAGCTTCGTGCTATGAGAAATTTTTTCTGGGAGGTACCTTATGTATTTGGTGTTTGCGAACAGCAGCTCATCCGGAGGAGCGTTTTCCATCATCCTCTGGCTGGTGATTATTTTTGCCTTGATGTATTTTATGATGGTCCGTCCGCAAAGGAAGGAAGAAAACCGTAAAAAGTCCATGCTTTCTGATATGGCAGTGGGGGACACGGTCCTGACGACCAGCGGTTTTTACGGCACGATCATCGACATCCAGGACGACATGGTCATCGTAGAATTCGGCAATAACAAGAACTGCCGTATCCCGATGCAGATGGCTGCTATTGCGGATATTGAAAAACCGCAGGATTCTGTGAAAGCTCCGGCAGAAAAACCGCAGAAAGAAGAAAAGAAGCTTTCCAGAAGGGAAAAGGCAGCAAAGGAAAAAGAAGAGGCTGCGGCAAACAAGGAAGATAAAACAGCAGAAAAGAAATAATACTGCTGTCAAACAAAACGGAAAGAGGTGAATTTTCAGAGGGGGCCTGGTCTTCTCTGGAAGTTTGCCTTTTTTTACAATCAAGGATGGAGGAAACACAATGCAGTTTCATGTAGGCGTAATTGCCGGCGATGGGATTGGACCGGAAATCGTTGAGGAAGCGAAAAAAGTACTGGATGCGGTAGGAAAGGCCTACGGCCATGAGTTTTCTTACGAGCCGATCCTGATGGGCGGCTGCTCAATCGATGCAACCGGCGTGCCCCTTACAGACGAGGCAATCCAGCAGGCAAAAGGTTCTGACGCGGTGCTGATGGGTTCCATCGGCGGGGATACAAGGACATCACCTTGGTACAAGCTGGAACCGTCCCTCCGCCCGGAGGCGGGCCTTTTGAAACTGCGTAAATCCCTGAACCTTTTTGCAAACCTTAGGCCGGCATACCTTTTCGACGAACTGCGCAAAGCCTGCCCGCTGAAAGAAGAAGTAATCGGCAAAGGCTTTGACCTTGCCATCATGAGGGAGCTGACCGGCGGCCTTTATTTCGGGAAAAGGGAGACGAAAAAAGTAGACGGGGTCCTGCAGGCTACGGATACCCTTACCTATAATGAAAATGAAATCCGCCGCATCGCAAAGAAGGCATTTTCGATTGCCATGCAGAGGAGGAAAAAGGTCACCAGCGTAGACAAAGCCAACGTGCTGGATTCTTCCAGGCTCTGGAGGAAGGTCGTGGAAGAGGTTGCCAAGGATTATCCGGAAGTGACACTGGACCACATGCTGGTAGACAACTGCGCGATGCAGCTGGTCAAAGACCCGGGGCAGTTTGACGTGATCCTGACAGAGAACATGTTCGGCGACATCCTTTCCGATGAAGCCAGCATGGTATCCGGCTCCATCGGGATGCTTTCTTCCGCATCCTTTAATGACACGGACTTTGGCCTTTACGAGCCCAGCCACGGCAGCGCGCCGGATATCGCCGGGCAGGACATCGCCAACCCCATTGCCACGATCCTTTCCGCTGCCATGATGCTGCGTTTTTCCTTCAAACTGGACAAGGAAGCAGACGCTGTAGAAAACGCAGTGAAGACCGTCCTCAAGAAAGGATACCGTACCGTGGATATCCTTCCCCAGGAGAAGGAAGAAATAGCAGGCTTCACCCAAGTTTCCTGCAGCAGGATGGGAAGCCTCATAGCAGACGCTGTAAAGGCTTCTGCCTGACCATTAGACAAAACGGCACCAACGCCAGGCTTGATGGCATGGCGTGTATGGTATGGGCTTCTGCCCTAGAAATAAATGAAATGACACAGTCATGGCAGGACGAGGCCTCGTCCTCCCGAGGATATAGATAAGGAGAGCTATGATGAAAAGCGATAACGCGAAAAAAGGCATGCAGCAGGCTCCGGCCAGGTCATTATTCCATGCGCTGGGCTTTACACCGGAAGAATTAAGGAAGCCCCTGGTAGGCATCGTAAGTACTTACAACGAAATCGTGCCGGGGCATATGAATATTGATAAAATCGCCAACGCAGTAAAGATGGGCGTGGCAGAAGCCGGCGGCATGCCGGTCATCTTCCCGGCAATCGCGGTCTGCGACGGCATTGCCATGGGGCATGAGGGCATGAAATACTCCCTGATGAGCAGGGATTTGATCTGTGACTCCACCGAATGCATGGCTATGGCACACCAGTTGGATGCCCTGGTCATGATCCCCAACTGTGACAAGAGCGTCCCGGGCCTTTTGATGGCTGCCGCCAGGATTAACATTCCGACTGTAGTCGTATCCGGAGGGCCGATGCTGGCCGGACATGTCAGAGGCAGGAAGCGTTCCCTTTCCTCCATGTTTGAAGCGGTAGGCGCATACACCGCGGGAAAAATGACAGAGGATGATGTCACGAATTTTGAAGACAATGTATGTCCGACCTGCGGTTCCTGCAGTGGCATGTATACCGCAAACTCCATGAACTGCCTGACAGAAGTGCTGGGCATGGGGCTTAAGGGAAACGGCACAATCCCGGCAGTGTATTCGGAGCGCCTGATCCTGGCCAAGCACGCCGGCATGCAGGTCATGCAGCTGCTTAAGGACAATATCCTTCCCCGGGATATCATCACCCCGGATGCCATCCGCAACGCCTTGACAGTGGATATGGCACTGGGCTGCTCCACCAACAGCATGCTCCACCTTCCGGCCATTGCCCATGAAATCGGTTTTGATTTTGATATCCGGGAAGCAAACAAGATTTCAGAGAAAACCCCGAATATCTGCCACCTGGCACCGGCAGGCCCGGCTTACATTGAAGATTTGAACGAAGCAGGCGGCATTTATGCCGTTATGAAGGAACTGGCAGACGCAGGGCTCCTGCATACGGAATGCATGACCGTGACCGGCAAGACCTTGGGCGAAAATATCAAATATGCCGTAAACAGGAATCCGGAAGTCATCCGCCCGCTGGACAACCCGTTCATGAAGACCGGTGGACTGGCTGTCCTTACCGGTAATATCGCAAGGGACGGCAGCGTCGTAAAACGAAGCGCTGTCGATCCGGAAATGCTTGTCCATGAAGGTCCGGCAAGGGTATTTGATTCTGAGGAAGAAGCCATTGCCGCGATCAAAGGCGGGAAGATCGTACCGGGCGATGTCGTAGTTATCCGTTATGAAGGACCAAAAGGCGGTCCGGGCATGAGGGAGATGCTGAACCCGACCTCCGCTATTACCGGCATGGGGCTGGGCGATTCCGTAGCCCTTATCACAGACGGCCGTTTCTCCGGCGCCAGCCGTGGCGCAGCCATCGGGCACATCTCCCCGGAAGCTGCAGATGGCGGCAATATCGCCCTGATCGAAGAAGGGGATATCATCAAGATCAACATCCCGGAATATTCCATTAACGTAGGCCTTACGGACGAAGAACTGGAAGAACGCCGCAAAAACTTTAAGCCCAAAGCACCCAAGGCATCTACCGGCTACCTGGCAAGGTACGCAAAGCTGGTTAGCAGCGGTGCAAAGGGAGCGGTAATGAAGAGGCCGGAAGAAATCGGCTGATGGGTTTTTCGTCCCGCCATCCGGAAGTGACCCTGCAGGCAGAAGATTTACAGGGAATCCTTCCGGATACGGGCAGGATATAAAGGACAGAGGAGAGTTTTGAAATGCAGTTGACAGGAGCACAGATCCTGGTGGAATGCCTGGCAGAGCAGGGGGTAGATACCGTTTTTGGCTATCCAGGCGGGGCAATCTTAAATGTATATGACGCCCTTTACCAGAACCAGGGCCGGATCCACCATGTACTCACATCTCATGAGCAAGGGGCATCCCATGCTGCAGATGGTTATGCCCGCGCGACTGGGAAAACCGGAGTCTGCTTTGCTACCAGCGGTCCCGGCGCCACCAACCTGGTGACCGGCATCGCTACCGCTTATATGGACTCCATCCCTATCGTTGCCATTACCTGTAACGTAGGGAGCAGCCTTTTAGGCAAAGACAGCTTCCAGGAAGTCGATATTGCCGGCATCGTCATGCCGATTACGAAATACAGCTTTATTGTAAAGAAGGCGGAAGATATCGCGCCTACCATCCGCCGTGCGTTCCAGATTGCCGGGTCCGGCAGGAAGGGCCCGGTGCTGGTGGATATCACAAAAGACGCCACCGGGAACAAAGCAGATTATGAACCGGAAAAACCGACGCTGCGTCCTTTGAAAAAAGCCCCGGAAAAAAAGATTGAAGAGGCAGTAGAGGCAATCAAAAAAGCAAATCGCCCTTATATCTTTGTAGGCGGCGGCGCCGTCTTGTCGGACGCATACCGTGAGGTAAGGGAACTGGCAGAAAAGCTGGATGCCCCTGTCTGCGATACTTTGATGGGGAAAGGCGTATTCCCGGGGACAGACCCCCGTTATACCGGCATGCTGGGCATGCATGGTACCAAGACTTCCAACCTGGGAGTCAGCAAATGCGACCTCCTGGTTGCCATCGGCACCCGTTTCAGCGACCGTGTAACCGGCAATACGGCTACATTTGCGAGGAACGCGACTCTCGTCCATATTGACCTGGATGCGGCAGAAATCAATAAAAACGTGATCTGCGACATCGGGGTTGTAGGAGATGCGAAGGATACCCTTACCCGTATCCTTACAAAGCTTCCCCAGCAGTGCCATCCCGAATGGATGGATCTTATCCAGGAGAATAAAAAGAAATATCCTTTGTTTGTACCAGAGGACCTCAGCGGCCAGTATATGGTGCAGGAAATTTACCGCCAGACCAAAGGCGATGCGGTTATCGTCACAGAGGTAGGACAGCACCAGATGTGGGCTGCACAGTTTTATAAGTACAGCCGTCCCAACCAGCTTCTGACCAGCGGCGGTCTGGGCACCATGGGATATGGCCTTGGCGCTTCCATCGGCGCCAAGATCGCGGACCGGTCCAAGACCGTGGTTAACATGGCGGGAGACGGATGTTTCCGCATGAATATGAACGAACTGGCTACCGCTTCCAGGGAAAAACTCCCGGTTATCGAAGTGATCTTCAACAACCACGTATTAGGCATGGTGCGCCAGTGGCAGACCCTTTTCTATGGCGGGAGGTATTCCGCAACCATCCTGGATGACGGGATGGACTACTGCAAAGTGGCAGAGGCAATGGGGGCAAAAGCTTACCGTGCCTTTACCAGGGAAGAGTTTTCAGAAGCATTCTCCAAGGCACTGGAATCCGATGTACCGGTAGTCATCGATGCCATTATTGACAGTGATGACAAGGTATTCCCTATGGTGGCACCTGGCGCGTCCATCGACCAGTGCATGACGGAAAAAGATATGGATCTTTAAAGGCTGATACAGGCAACGGGAGCCGTGCCGGAGGTTCATACAGTATAGAAAGCACGGCAGCCCCGTCCGCAGCATATGCGGGAGGATAGAAAAGGCCTGTTTAGCAATAGGTGACTTGAGTTAGAGAAAGAAATCAAAAAGAGAGGTATTGAAAATGGCTAGAGTGTACAATTTTTCAGCCGGACCGGCCGTACTGCCGGAAGAAGTTTTAAAAGAAGCTGCAGCTGACATGCTTGACTATAAGGGCTGTGGCATGTCCGTCATGGAAATGAGTCATCGCTCTTCCGTTTTTGACGAGATTATCAAGACTGCTGAAAAAGATATCCGTACCTTGGTAGGCATCCCGGACAATTACAAAGTATTGTTCCACCAGGGCGGCGGCACCATGCAGTTCTCCGCTATCCCTCTGAACCTGAAGAAAAACGGGGTAGCAGATTACATCATTACCGGCAACTGGGCAAAGAAGGCTGCACAGGAAGCAGAAAAGTACCTGAAGGTCAACAGGATCGCTTCTTCCGCTGACAAAAATTTCTCCTACATCCCGGACTGCAGCGACCTTCCGATTGATGATGACGCTGATTATGTTTATATCTGCGAGAACAATACGATTTATGGTACGGAATACTGGACGCTGCCGAACACCAAAGGAAAAGACCTGGTAGCAGATGTTTCTTCCTGCTTCCTTTCCAGGCCGATTGACGTAAAGAAATACGGCGTTGTTTATGGCGGCGTGCAGAAGAACGTAGGTCCTGCAGGCCTTGTCATCGACATCATCCGTGAGGACCTGATCCGCGACGACGTTCCGGAATATACCCCTGTACTGCTGAAATGGAAGACCCAGGCAGACAAGGATTCCCTTTATAACACCCCGAACTGCTGGGCAATTTATATCTGCGGCCTGGTATTCAAATGGCTCCTGAAGAACGGCGGCCTTACCGAAATGGACAGGAAGAATAAAGAAAAGGCCAAGCTCCTTTACGATTTCCTGGACCAGTCCAAGCTGTTCAAGGGAACGGTAGAAAAGAAGGACCGTTCTGTCATGAACGTGCCTTTCGTAACAGGCGATAAGGACATGGATGCCAAATTCGTAGCAGAAGCTACCGCAGCCGGCCTTGTAAACCTGAAAGGACACCGTACTGTAGGCGGCATGCGCGCTTCCATCTACAATGCTATGCCGAAGGCAGGCGTTGAGAAATTAGTCGGCTTTATGGAAGAATTCGAGAAGAAGAACCTGAAATAACCAAGAAATACGCCGCATTCCAAATCGTCCTTAAGGTGAGCCGCGCCATAAAAGACCACGCTTTGCGTGAAGACGCGTTCCGCGTCACCGCCTTGGCAGGCGGTGACATAAGACGATGCGGCTAGTGAATCGTAAGGAATCCTCCCGCTGAAGCGGGTCCCTCCTTACGATAAATCAAGGGAGGATATCCATGTACCAGTATACTTGCCTGAACCCTATTTCGAAAAAAGGGCTGAATATTTTTGATTCCAATTACCGTATTATCGAGGATATGGATGGCGCTGATGCCGTCCTGGTCCGTTCCGCTGCCATGCATGACATGGAACTGCCGGAGAGCTTGCTGGCCATTGCCAGAGCCGGCGCCGGTGTCAACAATATCCCGCTTGACAAATGCGCTGACCAGGGCATCGTGGTATTTAATACCCCGGGTGCAAATGCCAATGGCGTAAAAGAACTGGTGATCGCCGGCATGCTGCTTGCAAGCCGTGACATCATCGGCGGCGTGGAATGGGTAAAATCCGAGGCAGAAAACCCGGATGTGAAGAAGCTTACCGAGAAGAAGAAAAAAGCTTTTGCCGGTCACGAAATCGAAGGCAAAAAGCTTGGCGTCATCGGCCTTGGCGCCATCGGCAGGCTGGTTGCCAATGTTGCCATTGAACTTGGCATGAAAGTATATGGCTATGACCCGTTTATTTCCGTTGATGCCGCATGGAACCTTTCCAGCAACGTCCACCATGTAACGGATGTCAATGAAATCTATTCAAAGTGCGACATTATCACGGTACATGTACCGGCTACGGACAGCACCAAGGGCATGATCGGGAAAGACGCCATTGGGCTGATGAAGGACCACGCCATTCTGATCAACTGCGCCCGTGACGTGCTGGTAGACGAAGAGGAAGCAGTCAAGGCACTCTCTGAGCACAGGATCGCGAAATACGTTACCGACTTCCCGAACCCCACCACTGCAGGCAAGGAAGGCGTCATCGTCATCCCGCACCTTGGGGCTTCTACCGAGGAAGCAGAGGATAACTGCGCTGTCATGGCAGCAAAGGAACTGCGCAACTATCTGGAAAACGGCAACATCGTCAATTCCGTCAACTATCCGAACTGCGACATGGGCGTATGCACAACCGCAGGCAGGATCGCCATCATGCATATGAACAAGAAAGGCATGATTGGCCGTTATGCAGCGCTTCTGGGCGATGAAAATATCAATATTGCCGACCTGACCGACAAAGCAAGGGGGCAGTATGCTTATTCCCTGATCGACCTGGAGAACCCGGTAACACCGGAAGTCGTAAAGAAGCTGGAATCCCTGGATGATGTCATCCGCGTCCGCGTCATTAAATAATCCATTCGCAGGCTATGCCGGTTTCTACGCATTGCATTTCCGGCACGGCCTGCTTCACCACCGTTCGGGTGATGAGATGAAAAGAGGAGAGCCATGCCAATGGAAAACGCACTCTGTGTGAGGCATGCCCGCTTCACCACCCTTTCGGTAATGAAATAAATGAAAATCAATGGGAGGCCCCGTGGGCAGGATGCGCACGGGGCCTTATTTTTAAAGGAGGAGCTTATGGCAGATATCAGGCCGTTTGCGGCGATCCGTCCCAGGGAGGACCTGGCGGATAAAATCGCGGCGCTTCCATATGATGTCTATAACACCGAGGAAGCCAGGAAAGTGGCGGAGAAAGACCCCCTTTCCTTCATCAGGATTGACAGGGCGGAGACGCAGTTCCCGGAGGGGACCGACATGTATTCCCCCCAGGTTTACCGGAAAGCCCATGACACGCTCTGGAAGATGGTAGAAAAAGGGGAGTTTATCCGGGATGGCCAGCCGTGCTATTATTTATATGAGCTGGAAATGGACGGAAGGGCACAGACCGGGATCGCGGCCTGCGCTTCCATCGATGACTACAATAATGGCGTCATCAAGAAGCATGAGAACACCCGTTATGAAAAAGAGCTGGACCGGATCCACCATGTAGATGCCTGCAGCGCCCAGACCGGGCCCATATTCCTGGCATACCGGCACAATGACGAACTGGAAGGCCTGGTAAAAGAAGCAAAGAAGCAGGCCCCGGTGTATGATTTTAAGGCGGATGACGGGATTTCCCACAGGGTATGGGTCATTTCGGACCCGGATTTTATCGCGCGGATCAGCAGTGCTTTTTCCAAAATCGGGCAGGTCTATATTGCGGATGGGCACCATCGCGCCGCTTCCGCCGTACATGTAGGGGAAATGCGCCGGAAAGCGCATCCAGGATACACTGGTGATGAGGAATTCAATTATTTCCTCTCCGTCCTTTTTCCGGATGACGAGCTCAAAATTTTTGACTACAACCGCGTGGTGAAAGATTTAAACGGGAATACGCCTCAGGAATTCCTGGATAAAGTAAAAGGAATTTTTGACGTGGAAGAAATTCCCGGGGAAGATGCCAGCCCCAAAAGCCCTCGCCATTTCGGGCTTTACCTGGAAGGAAAGTGGTACAGCCTTGCTGTCCGGGAAAAGGATTTGCCCGATGACCCGGTGAAAGGGTTGGACGTATCCTTGCTGCAGGATCTTTTGCTGGAGCCGGTGCTTTCCATCCAAGACCCGAAAACCGATCCCAGGATCGATTTTGTAGGTGGGATCCGCGGCATGGACGAATTGGAAAGAAGGGTGCAGACGGACTGCAAGGCTGCCTTCTCCATGTACCCGACTTCCATCAGCGAGCTTTTCGCGGTGGCGGACGCGGGGCTTTTAATGCCTCCGAAATCCACCTGGTTTGAGCCGAAGCTCCGCAGCGGGCTTTTGATCCACGAGATCGAGGAATGATATTTTAGGATAAAGACAGAAGCAGCATTCCAAACCGTCCTATGCCACCGCATGAAAGGCGATGACAAAGAAAATAGGAGAGCCGCGCCATTATAAGCCGCACTTCGTGCGAAGGCGTGTCCTTAGCCATAGCCTTACAGGCGAGACGGCGGACGATGCGGCTCGTGCATCGTAAGGAATGCCATCGTAAGGAGAAATATGTATTGGAGCCTGGTGGGAAAATTAATCTTGGCTGGCAGCGCGTCCGGGGAGGAATCGGCCTTGGTGGAGGCTGCCCAGGAAACGAAGAAAAACGTGAACGCGTTTCAAACCTGGCTGCAGGATTCCCTTCCGGGGATGATCAGCTTTTCGATCAAAGTGCTGGTTGCATTGGCGGTCTTTTTCATAGGTGCCAAGGCAATCCGCGCTTTTGTGCGCTATAACCAGAAACGGATGGATGGGAAGGGGCTGGACAAAGGCGTTTCCCAGTTTCTGAATTCCGTCCTTAAATTCGGTTTATACGCGCTCCTGGCCTTTTTCATCCTGGCACAGTTTGGCGTGACCGCTTCTTCCATCGCTGCAATCCTGGCTTCATCGGGCCTGACTTTAGGCCTTGCCCTGCAGGGAAGCTTGTCCAACTTTGCAGGAGGGGTCCTGATCCTGCTGCAGAAGCCCTTCGTGGTGGGAGATTATATCGTGGAAGATACCCATGGGAACGAGGGGACCGTGGTGCATATTTCGATGATTTATACCACCCTCCTGACTTACGACAACCAGACCGTGGTGATCCCCAACGGCACCCTGGCCAATACCAGCCTGCGGAACCTGACCCATGCGGGAAAGCGGATGGAAGATTTGACAGTGGGCATCAGCTACGGCAGCGATATCAAGCTGGCAAAGGTGCTTTTGGAAAAGGCTGCCAAAAAGGACGAGGCGGTTTTAAAAGACGAAGAGGTAACTGCTTTTGTAAGGGAGCTTTCGGACAGCAGCATTGACATGGGGCTTAGGTGCTGGGTGGAACCGGGGCAGTATGTTTCGGCAAAGTGGCACCTGCTGGAACAGATTTACCAGGAATTTTCAAAATACGGGATTGAGATCCCATATCCACAGGTCACTGTCTCATTCCATCAAAATGGGCAGGATGCGGAAAAGGAGGAATAGAAACAAGTATGGCTATAGAAAATGTCAAGGAATATGAGGTAGTAGAGCACAGGGTCCTTCCCGATATCGGGTCTGAGGGGTACCTGCTCCGCCATAAAAAAAGCGGGGCCAGGCTCTTCCTTGTTTCAAACCAGGATTACAACAAGGTCTTTTCCATCGGCTTCCGTACCCCGCCGGTGGACAATACCGGCATGACCCATATCCTGGAACATTCCGTATTATGCGGTTCCAGGGAGTTCCCGGTAAAGGATCCCTTTGTGGAACTGGCAAAGGGCTCTTTAAATACATTTTTAAATGCCATGACCTATCCGGACAAGACAGTCTATCCTGTGGCCAGCACCAATGACAAGGATTTCCAGAACCTGGTGCATGTCTATCTGGACGCGGTTTTCTATCCGGACATTTACCAGAAAGAGGAGATTTTCCGGCAGGAGGGCTGGCATTATGAGCTTCCTTCCGAGGATGCGCCCCTTACGGTAAATGGCGTAGTCTATAATGAGATGAAGGGCGTTTTCTCCTCACCGGAAGGCATCCTGGACCGGGATATTGAAAACTCCCTTTTCCCGGATACGCCATATGGCCTTGAGTCCGGCGGGGACCCGGATGAAATCCCGCAGCTGGCATATGGGCAGTTCCTGCACTACCACAGCATCTGGTACCATCCTTCCAACAGCTATATCTACCTGTACGGGGATATGGATATGGAAGAAAAGCTCAGGTGGATGGATGAAAAATACCTTTCCCATTTTGAGAAAAAGGAAATCGACACAAAGGTGCCAATGCAGCAGCCTTTCGAAAAGACCAGGTACCTCCGCAAATATTACCCTGTGACAGAAGGGGAGGATACGGAAAAGAAGACTTTCCTGTCTTACAATTTTGCCTGTGGCAGCACGCTGGATGAAAATCTGTACACGGCCCTGGAAGTGCTGGACTATGTGCTGGTTTCTTCTCCGGGCGCACCCATCAAGAGGGCGCTTCTGGACGCCGGCATCGGGTCTGATATTGACAGCACCACCGAGAACGGCATCCTGCAGCCCATGTTTTCCATTACTGCGAAGAACGCGGACCCGCAGCAGGAAGGACAGTTCGTCTCCATCATCCGCCAGGAGATGGAAAGGCTGGTGAAAGAAGGCCTGGACCAGAAGGCGATCCTGGGCTGCATCAACAGCCTGGAATTCCGCTATCGGGAGGCGGATTTCGGACGCTTCCCTATCGGCCTTTCCTACGGCCTGCAGATCATGGACAGCTGGCTTTATGATGAAAAGGACCCGTTCATGCACCTGGAGCAGAACAGGGTGTTCGCATATCTCAAGGAGCATCTCAGCGACGGGTATTTTGAAGGGCTGGTAAAGAAATATTTCCTGGACAATCCCCACAGCACTGTCCTTACCCTGGAGCCGAAGAAGGGGATGGGAGCCCGGGCGGAAAAGGAAAAGGCCAAGAAGCTGGCTTCCTACAAAGCCTCCCTTTCCCAGGAGGAGATCCGGAAGCTTGTGGAAGATACCAGGCACCTGAAAGAATACCAGGGCACACCTTCCACCCAGGAAGAATTGAAGACAATCCCGCTTTTAGCCCGGGAAGACATCGAAAAGAAGGCACGCCCATTTGTCAACCGCATGGATGAGGAAAGCGGCATCCCGGTTTTGTGCCATGATATCGAGACCAACCAGATCGCATACGTGGACCTGTCCTTTAATGCGGACGGCCTCCCCATGGAAGAGCTGCCATACCTTGGCCTTTTGCCCAGCGTATTGGGATATGTCGATACAGCATCCTACAGCTATGAGGGCCTGGCTACTGAGATCAACCTCCATACCGGCGGCATTGATTCCAGGGTCAGCGTCTATACGGACCAGTCCAAGGAGAGGAAGGCCCATACCAGGTACGTCGTATACGGCAAAGCCTTGTTCCAGGAAATCCCGAAGATGTTCGAACTGATGAAGGAGATCCTTTTTACATCCAACCTGAGGATGGAAAAGCGTCTCCATGAAATCTTAGAAGAGCTGCGTACCAGCCTTTCGGTCCAGGCCATAGAGTCAGGGCATACCTTTGCCGCAATGCGGGGCATGGGATATTTTTCGGAAAGCTCCCGCCGCATCGACCTGGTAAACGGCCTTGGCTTTTACCAGGCAGTCAAAGGGTTCTGCAAAGAATATGAGGAAAAACCCGAAGACGTGATGGGGCATCTGGAACGGATCTGCCATTTCCTGCTCCGAAAGGAGAACCTTCTGGTATCCGTCACGGCAGGCGAAGGGGCAGGGCAGCAGGTACACGCGGAAGTAAAAGCCCTGGCGCAGGCTTTCCCGGATGAAAAGGAGGACAAGGAAACCCTGTTCCCGGGAGAAGGGGCTTCCTTTGAAAAGGAAAAGAAAAACGAAGGGTTCTGCACGGCTTCCAAGATCAACTACGTGGCACGTTGTGGCAATTTCCGTGACCATGGGTTTGAATTTACCGGCGCCTTGAACGTATTCAAGATTATCATGAGCTACGACTACATGTGGATACGGATCCGCGTAAAAGGCGGGGCATACGGGTGCATGTGCAGCCAGAGCAGGGATGGGGACAGCTATTTTGTCTCTTACCGTGACCCCCACGTAAAGGAGACGAATGAAATTTATGACGGCATCCCCCAGTATCTGGAAAACTTTAACTGTGATGACAGGGACATGCTAAAATATATAATCGGCACGGTATCCATGCTGGATACCCCTCTGAACCCTTCCGCCCAGGGCAGCCGTTCTCTGAACGCCTATTTGACCGGGATCACGCTGGAACAGGTCCAGAGGGAAAGAGACCAGGTGCTTTCCTGTACACAGGAAGATATCCGCGCGCTGGCGCCCCTTATTGCCTCTGTCCTTTCAGACGGCTATATCTGTGCCATCGGGGATGAAGGGAAGATTTTGGAAGAGAAGGACCTTTTTGGCAGCATAAAGCCGCTGCAGTAGGAGGGAAACATGGCAGAAGAGAAAAAATCCGGTTTTGCAGCTTTTATCGGGCGCCCCAATGTAGGAAAGTCTACTTTGATGAACTGCCTGATCGGCCAGAAAATTGCGATTACTTCCAGCAAGCCCCAGACCACCCGCAACAGGATCCGCACGGTTTACACGGACGAGCGGGGGCAGATCGTATTTGTGGATACGCCCGGCATGCAGAAAGCCCGCAACAAGCTGGGCGAATATATGGAAAGCGCGGCGGAGCGCACGATCACGGATGTGGACGTAGTGCTCTACATGGTGGAGCCCTCCGCCTATATCGGCGCTGCGGACCGGCATATCCTGGATGAGCTCAAAGGCCTGAAAGTACCGGTTTTCCTGGTCATTAATAAAACCGACACGATCCGCAAGGAGGAAGTGCTGCCGGTCATCGACGCGTTCCGTAAGGAAATGGATTTTGCCGAGATCCTGCCGGTATCCGCCAAAACTGGCCAGGGGACAAAGGAACTTATTTCCGTGCTGTTCCAGTACCTTCCGGAAGGACCTGCCTTCTTTGATGAAGACACCCTGACAGACCAGCCGGTGCGGGCCATCGTGGCCGAGCTGGTCCGGGAAAAGGCCCTGCGCCTGCTGCAGGACGAGGTGCCCCATGGCATCGCGGTCTCGGTGGACCAGATGAAGAAACGGGACGGCAGGAATTTTTACGACATTGATGCCTCCATCATCTGTGAAAAGGATTCCCACAAGGGGATCATTATCGGCAAGGGCGGCTCCATGCTCCGGCAGATCGGCACCCAGGCCAGGGAGGAAATCGAGAAGCTTTTAGGCGCGAAAGTGAACTTAAAGCTCTGGGTCAAGGTCAAAAAAGACTGGCGTGACAGCGACTTCCTGGTAAAAAATTATGGCTATGACGAGAAGGAGCTGTAAATGCCGCAGGACCAGGTGGAAGTGACGGGGATGGTGCTTTTTTCCATCCCCATTGGGGATTATGACAAAAGGATTTCCATATTAACAAAGGAAATGGGCCTGGTGCAGGCATTCGTGCGGGGGGCAAAGCGCCCCAACAGCCGCTTTTCCGCTGCCTGCGACCCCATGTGTTTCGGGTCCTTCCTGATTTATCCGGGGAGGAGCGCCTGGAACCTTGCCTCTGTAAACATCCAGAATTATTTTGAAAAGGTGAAGGGCGACCTGGAGGCGGTTTACTACGCCTCCTATTTTCTGGAACTTGCGGCATATTTTGCCAGGGAGAACCTGGACGCTTCCGACCAGCTGAACCTGCTGTATATTTCTTTATCTGCCCTTACGGACGGACGCTTTCCAGGGCGGCTGGTACGGGTGGTGTACGAGCTGAAGACTTTCGTCATAAACGGGATTTACCCGGATGTCTTCTCCTGTGCCTCCTGCGGGTGCAGGGAGGACCTGGCATACCTTTCTCCGGAACGGGGCACCATCCGATGCCGGGACTGCGGACCCGAGGGCGGGGAAGTGGAGCTTCTGCCATCCGCCCTTTATGCCATGCAGTATATTATCCAAAAGCCGGTTGGGAAGCTATATACTTTTACGGTAAAGGAAGAGGTCCTGGAGAACCTGGAGCAGGTTATGAAACGCCTGGTGGGGCGCTACTGCGACAGGCCATTAAAAACGGCCTCTTTCCTTGACGGACTGCCATGACGTTTCGTATAATACCGTTGTTGTGTATGAAAAAAGGATTGGGAATGAAGAAGTTTAACAGAATAGCAGTGGCAGCTGTTTTCTTGTCCTTTGCCCTTTTCGCTGCCGGCTGTGATAATACGAAAACGGCCGGGGAAAGCACCCTGGCTTTAAAAAAGAATGGGAAAGTGGAACAGGTAGTCCATGATACTTTGGACCAGGACTACTATTCCAAAACAGGGCTGAAGGATTACATCAAGGAGCAGGTATCCTCTTATGAGGATAGCATCCGCCTCAAAAAACTGAAATTTTCCCGAAAAGGGAAAGTAACGATGGACCTGGTATTCCAGGATGCGGATACTTACCGCTCATTTGAAGGCAAAAGCTGTTTCAGCGGCACCGTGGGCCAGGCTATGGCATCCGGTTATGATTTTGATACGGATTTTGTACCAATCGAAGATGGTGAAAGCGCGGATGCTTCCAAAGCAGATGGAAGCGGCGGTGCGATAGGCACATCCGGGAATGCCACGCAGAATGTGGTTTCTTCCGATGCCGCTACGGATACGATCAACGCCGATGTATTTATCGTGGAAGAGGATTTCATCGTCAAGGTGCCGGGGGACATTACTTTTGTTTCCGCGGAGGGGACGAAGGTCCTGGATTCCCATACGGTCCGCGTGCAGCGGGATGACCCGGATGAGGTCGTATATATCCTATACCAGTAAAACGGACTATATTATTTTTTATATATAGGAAAAGCCATGCCATGGAAATGCGTGCGGTGTGCACGGACATGGCACATTTCGCCGCTATCCAGGCGGTGAAATGGGAAAAAGCCATGCCAGGCACGCGAAGATGCGCAGGCACGGCCGTTCCTGCATCCCACTATGGCCTGGCCGGAAAGCCGGGATGGGCAGCAGGATGAAAAACAGATAGAAAAACAGAGAGGAAGACAGCAATGGAAAAATCGATGGATAAGATCGTGGCGCTGGCCAAGGCGCGTGGTTTTGTATATCCGGGGTCTGAAATTTACGGCGGCCTGGCAAACACCTGGGATTACGGCAACCTGGGCGTGGAGCTGAAAAACAATGTAAAGAGGGCATGGTGGCAGAAGTTTATCCAGGAAAGCCCTTATAACGTCGGCGTGGACTGCGCTATATTGATGAACCCCCAGACCTGGATCGCATCCGGGCATTTAGGCGGTTTTTCCGATCCCCTGATGGATTGCAGGGAATGCCACGAAAGGTTCCGTGCGGACAAGCTGATTGAGGATTTCGCTGCCGAAAACGGCATTGAGCTGGATTCCTCCGTAGATGGCTGGTCTAATGAAAAGATGGAGAACTGGATCGAAGAGCACAACGTGCCCTGCCCGGCCTGCGGGAAGCACAACTTTACCGAGATCCGCCAGTTCAACCTGATGTTCAAGACTTTCCAGGGCGTTACCGAGGATGCGAAGAATACCGTATACCTCCGTCCGGAGACAGCCCAGGGCATTTTTGTAAACTTTAAGAACGTACAGCGTACTTCCAGGAAGAAGATCCCCTTCGGCATCGGCCAGATCGGTAAATCCTTCCGTAACGAAATTACGCCGGGCAACTTTACCTTCCGTACCAGGGAATTTGAACAGATGGAACTGGAATTCTTCTGCGAGCCGGGCACGGACCTGGAGTGGTTCGAATACTGGAGGGGCTTCTGCAAAAACTGGCTTCTTTCCCTTGGGCTTAAGGAAGACCATATGCGCCTGCGTGACCATGACAAAGAAGAGCTTTCCTTCTATTCCAAGGCCACCACGGACATTGAATACACCTTCCCCTTTGGATGGGGCGAGCTTTGGGGCATTGCAGACCGTACCGACTACGACCTGACCCAGCACCAGAATGTATCCGGCGCGGACCTTACCTATTTTGATGACCAGAAGAATGAAAAATACATCCCCTACGTCATCGAGCCGTCCCTGGGCGCGGACCGTGTCGTACTGGCATTCCTCTGCGACGCTTATGATGAGGAGAATATCGGCACCGAGGAGAAGCCGGATGTACGTACCGTCCTCCATTTCCATCCCGCACTGGCACCGGTCAAGATCGGCGTGCTGCCGCTTTCCAAGAAGCTTGCCGCACCGGCACAGGAGCTTTATGCGAAGCTGTCTAAGAAGTACAACTGCGAATATGACGACAGGGGCAACATTGGCAAGCGTTACCGCCGCCAGGATGAAATCGGCACCCCGTTCTGCGTGACCTATGACTTTGATTCTGAGGAAGACCATTCTGTCACCATCCGTGACAGGGATTCCATGGAACAGGTCAGGATCCCGATTGACGGGCTGGATGCATGGTTTGAGGATAAATTCACCTTTTAACTTGCGCACGCCCTGAAAATATGGTAATATCTTTTGGTATGTTATGAAGTTGGCGGTCCTCTGGCGATTATTCGTTACGAACGTCGAACCAGGCAGAAGATATGCCTGAAAATACAGGAGGTCGCAATGAACGACATTATCAAGAAAATCGAAGACGAACAGCTGAAGGAAAACGTAGGTGATTTTGAAGTTGGCGATACCGTCAAGGTTTACGGCAAGATCATCGAAGGAAACCGTGAAAGGGTACAGGTTTTCGAGGGCGTTGTCCTGAAAAAACAGGGTTCCAGCAACCGCGCTACCTTTACGGTACGTAAGACTTCCAATGGCGTCGGCGTAGAAAAAACCTGGCCGCTGCACTCCCCAAATGTGGAGAAAGTCGAAGTGGTAAGGAAAGGAAAGGTCCGCAGGGCGAAGCTTTTCTATCTGAGAGACCGTGTCGGCAAGAAGGCAAAGGTAAAAGAGCTTGTAAAATAAGCGATAGAAGCCACGGGGACCTGTACTTGTTACAGGTCCCTTTTTGTATCTTATCGTAAGGAGGGACCCGCTTTCGCGGGAGGATTCCTTGCGATGCACCAGCCGCATCCTCTTATGTCATTACCCCTTCGGGTGATGATACAGGCCGCGCCCTCACGCGAAGCGTGATCGTTCATGGCGCAGCCCTCCTTAAGGACGATTTGGAATGCGGCGTTTGTCCTTAATCCAGGCAGGAAGGTTCGGTTTTGGCACAGAAAAACAAAGGCGACAAGGGAAAAGAGATACTTTCCGCTATTCTTTCTTATATCTGGGCATTCCTCTCTTTTGTGAAGGAACATCTTCCAAAGTTTCCAAAGGGGGAGCACAGGGGGGAAAAGCCGGGAAATAGGGGCAGCAAAAGCGGCAAGGGCGGCAGGGATGTCCGGAATATCATTACCTGGACCGTCCAGGTCGTGGTGGTTGTAGGGATCGCATGGACGCTGGCGTTCTGCTTCTGCCAGAGGGCTGTCATGACAGGCAGTGCCATGGAACCCACCCTGGAGGATGGGGACAAGGTGCTGTTAAACATGCTTTCCGTAAAGGTTGGTTCTCCCAACAGGGGCGACATGATCGCTTTTTACCCCAATGGCAATACCCAGTCCCATATTTACCTGCGCAGGGTAGTGGGTATCCCGGGAGATACGGTGCAGATTAAAGACGGCGTGCTTTATGTCAATGATGAAAAAGTGGACCTGGCAGGGGAAGATGGCAGCATCCAATCGGCAGGACTGGTGGAAGAAAAGCTGACGCTGGAGAAAGGGGAATATTTCGTCATGGGCGATTCCCCACAGTCCAGTGAAGACAGCAGGAGCAACAATATCGGCACGGTGACCCAGTCGGACATGGTGGGGAAAGCCTGGTTTATCCTCAGCCCGAATTCCCGCAGCGGGCCCATCTGACAAAGGAGTAAAGATGAATATACAATGGTATCCGGGACATATGGAAAAAGCCCGCAGGCAGATGCAGGAAGATTTGAAGGTGGTGGACCTTCTCATTGAGGTGCTGGACAGCCGGATCCCTTTTGCCAGCCGGAATCCGGAAATCAAATCCATGGGGCAGGGAAAGCCCAGGGTCATCCTGTTAAACAAGGCCGACCTGGCGGACCCGGAGGCAAATGCCCGATGGATCAAAGCTTTTGAGAAGGAAGGCGCCCTTGCAGCAGCGATCTGTTCCAGGTCCAAGAAGGACATCGCCCTGGCAAAGGGACTTATCGAGAAGGCTTCCGCCGAAAAGAGGGAGCGGAATAAACGCAGGGGAATTTTGAACAAGCCTGTGCGGGTCATGGTCTGCGGGATCCCCAACAGCGGGAAGTCCACCTTTATCAATACCCTCTGCGGCAAAGCGATCTCCAAGACCGGCAACAAGCCCGGAGTGACCCGCGGGAAACAGTGGATCCGCCTGGACAAGGGCGTGGAGCTTCTGGATACGCCGGGGATCTTATGGCCGAAATTGGAAGAGGAAGATACGGATATCCACCTTGCTTTATGCGGTTCCATCAAGGATGAGCTGCTGCAGGCCCAGGAGCTTTCCCTCAGGCTGGTTTCTTTTTTAAAGGAGCGGTATCCGGGCGCCCTGGCTGGCCGGTATGAAGCAGACGAAACGGCAGACGATGCCGGCATCCTCCTGCAGGTAGCCAGGAAACGGGGCTGCCTAAAGAGTGGAGGAGAAGAAGACCTGGATAAAGCAGCAAAGCTGCTCCTGGATGAGTTCCGGGGCGGGAAGCTGGGCAGGATTTCCTTAGAGAGGCCCCGGGATGGCGAGTGAAAAGACGATTTCCCAGATCCGCGGCGAGCTGAAAAGAGCGGATGAAGAGGGGCTGGTATCTTTTATCGATACCTATCTCCAGGATGAAAGGGAAGGGGTGCGCAGGCTTGCCGCCCAGGCCTGCCGGAAATTAAAAAAGATCCAGGCGGAACGGGCCAGGCTGGAAAAAATGCGCCTGTATGAAAACAGGTATGAAGGCTATGGGCTGATCTGCGGGGTAGACGAGGCCGGGAGAGGGCCATTAGCCGGCCCTGTGGCTGCCGGTGCTGTTATCCTGCCAAAGGGCTGCACGATCCTCCATCTGAATGATTCCAAAAAGCTCAGCCCGTCCGTGCGGGAAGAACTTTACCTCGAGATTATGGATAAGGCCATCTGTGCCGCCGTAGGATTTTCCTCCCCAAGGCGCATTGATGAAATCAACATCCTCCAGGCGGATTATGAAGCCATGCGCAAGGCGGTTGGGAGCCTTTCCCCCCAGCCTTCCGTGCTTTTAAATGACGCAGTGAAGATCCCGGGGGTGGGGATCCTCCAGGTGCCCATCATCAAGGGCGATGCCAAAAGCGTTTCCATCGCTGCCGCCAGCATCCTGGCCAAGGTGTCCAGGGACCATATCATGATGGAATACGACAAGCAGTTCCCCCAGTATGGCTTTGCGGAGCATAAAGGCTATGGGACGGCGGCCCATATCGAAGCGCTTCGGAAATACGGGCCCTGCCCCATCCACAGGAGGAGCTTTATTGGGAAGTTCTTATCTCCGGACGCGCCGTCCCCACAAGAGATGCCTGTCACAGGTGAAACCGGGGCCGGCAGCGTCATTTCCACTTCCAAGGTGGGGAAGGAGAAGGAAGGGGAAGCGGCCGCATACCTGGAAAAGCAGGGGATGCAGGCCATAGAACGCAATTTCCGGTGTGACAAGGGTGAAATCGATATCGTTGCCCGGGACGGGGGCACCCTTGTTTTTGTAGAAGTCAAATACCGCAGCAGTGCCGCAGCCGGAGACCCGGCAGAGGCGGTGGATGCGAAAAAAAGATACCGGGTGAGCCGTGCCTGCGACATTTATAAGAAAATCCACGGCATCCCGGAAAACTGTCCCTGCCGGTTTGACACGGCAGCTATTACAGGGGAAGGGATACGATATATTAAAAATGCGTTTCTTTACGTCCCCGTTAGATAAAGAGAAAGGAGCCTATATGCCCGGCACCCAGACAATCCTGTTAAATGACGGATGGCTTTTCCTGCCATATCTCCCGGCGCCTGTCCAGCAGGCTTTTGAACAAGACGCGGAGTACCTTCCGGAGGAACCAGATTTTTCCAGCGCCCAGGGGGTGCGCCTGCCCCACTGCGCTTTTGAAATCCCGGATGGGTACGCCGACCCCAAAATGGCCGGCGGGGCTTGTGCCTACCAGAGGACCCTCCAGGTGCTGCCGGATTCCTTGTCAGGCAGGCTTTTTCTGGAGATTGGCGGCATTTATGGAAGCGGCATGGTTTATATCGGGAAACGGAAGGCGGGCAGCATCCCCTGCGGCCTTTTTCCATCCCGCCTGGAAGTCACAGGGCTCCTTTCTCCGGGGGAAAACCATCTTCTGGTCCTTTCCGGAGGAAAGGGCAGCATAGGCCTCCCGTTTTCCAAGGGATTCTCAGAAGAATTCCCCAGCAGCGGCCTTTTCCGGGGCGTCCGCCTGGTAAAAGAGGATGGGGTTTTCATCCAAAAGAAAAGGTCCTCCCTCCAGAAGCTGGGCAAGGGGCATTACCGGATGCTTCTGGAAGAAGAGGCTTTTACCGGCGGAAAGAAGGGGCTTTCCTTTTCCCATTATGTACGGCCTCTTTCCCAGGCAGGCGTGGAAGGACCTGCGCTGGAATTTGGGGAAACGATGCTGGAAGAGCGGGAAGACGCGAAAACCGGCATCCTGTACCGGAAGTCCCAGCTGGAATTCAAGAAGGTGGACGAATGGGAGTACAGGAAGCCGTTTTTGTATGAACTGAAGACTTCGGTCCTGCAGGATGGGATCGTGGCAGCCCAGGACCGGAAGGTGTTTGCGTTTAAGGCCCTTTCCTTTAAATATGGCAGGGCGCTTTTTAACGGGGGAAAGCTTTCCCTCCACGTACTGGAACGGCACCAGGTTTATCCAGTGGCAGGGTATGCCGTGCCCAGATCCCTGCAGGAAGATGACGCGAAAAAGGCATTTTCCCAGGAGGGGTATGAGGCAGTCCGTGTCCCCGGAGGGGCAGCAGACGAAGCTTTCTTAAGCGCCTGCGACCACCTGGGGCTTTTTGTGCTGCCGGATTTGTTTTCGGAACCATCACTTGAAAGCCCCGCGGAAGAAAACAGTGGGAGCCTTTACCTGCTCCGTGAATTTCAAAAACTGGCCCAGGAACACCCTTGCATGCTGCTTCCGGAAGACCAGGACCCTGCCCTTTGGGTAAAACACAGGAGGATGCTGGAAAAATGCATCCAGCAGGAAAAGCTGCTGTGCGATTATCCCTGCATAGGGGACAAAGCCGGAGAGGACGGCATCTGCAGGGAAGGCATCCTGGGGGAATACCGGGAGGAGAAGCCCAAGGCCGCCGGAAAGGGAAAAGCTGTTTTCACCCGGACACTTCGCATACAGGCGGACAGCCGCTTCCTGTCGGAAGAAGGCGCCTATGACATGGCCAGGATCGAAGTTTCCCTGGAAGGACCGGACGGGCAGCCCCTTTCCATGGCATATGAGCCACTCTTCCTGGAAGAAAGCGGGGCGGTGGAAATCACCGGTGCCAGGAGCATCCTTTTGAAGGCAGGCAGGGCATATTTTTATGTGCGCTCTGTGAAAGACGGCTCCCGGGGGCTTGTCATTGCCAGGACTGCCAGGGGCGAGTCTGCCTTCCTGGTACTGGACAGCCAGCTCAGCCAGGAAAGCATGGAAAAGGGGCGTGCCTACTTCCTCCAGGATGCCAGGTTTTACCAAAAGGGTGATTGACATTCCTTTTCCAGATGCTATATTGGACTACGGATGGTACTTTATATGGTTTGAAAATCTTTTCCAGATCCACGATAGAGACGATACCGCAGAAATCCATAGAATTTATTTTTTCGGCCTGCAGGCACTTTGTGCCGTGGGACCAAAACATCACCGCTTCCTTACGGGAGGTGGTGTTTATGAAAATCGGGTTTGTAGGTGCCGGCAAAGTGGGATTTTCCCTTGGCAAGTATTTCTGCCAGAAGGGTCTTGCTGTAGCCGGTTTTTTTAGTAAGAATCCGAAATCCGCTATTGAAGCGGCAGAGTTTACCGGAACAGAAAAATTCGACACAATGAAGCAGATTGCTGAAGTGAGTGATGTTTTGTTTCTGACTGTACCGGACGGGCAGGTCATCCCGGTCTGGGAACAGCTGAAAGAGTATAACCTTGCCGGAAAAATAATTTCCCATTGCAGCGGGGCACTGTCCTCCACTGTATTCTCAGGCAGCAGAAAAGCAGGGGCGTCCTGCTATTCTGCACATCCTTTTCTTGCCGTATCGGACAAATTCTATTCTTATCAAGATTTTCAAAACGCGCTTTTTACCATTGAAGGCAGTCCCGAGGAAATGGATAAAATGTGCGGCCTTTTTTTGTCCTGCGGGAACAAGGTCCAGAAGATCCGCCCAGAGGATAAAATGCGCTACCATGCTGCCGCTTCGGTGGCTTCCAATTTTATGGTGACGCTGGCCTTTGAAGCGCAGAAGATCCTGGAACAAAGCGGCTTTTCTGAGAAAAGCGCCAAAGAGGCGCTTTCTTATCTAATGCGGCAGAACCTGGATTCCATCATCCAAAGAGGCCCTGCGGCCGCCCTCACCGGACCCATCGAACGGGGAGACGCAGGGACTGTCAAAGGGCATATCAGCGTCCTTGCGCCTAAGGAGAGGCTTTTTTACATCCCTATGGCCAGGGCGACCCTTTCCCTTGCGAAAGAAAAGCATCCGGGACGGGATTACCAGGAATTGGAGGAACTACTGAAATGAAGAATACAGTCCTGACACTGCAGAAACAGAAAGAAGAAGGAAACAAGATCACGATGCTGACCGCCTATGATTATACGACGGCCAGGCTGGTCAATGACGCGGGGATCGAAATGATCCTGGTGGGGGATTCCTTAGGGATGACCATGCTGGGCTACGAAGACACCCTGCCGGTTACCATGGACGACATGGTCCACCATACCCGGGCAGTGACGAAAGGCGCGCCGGATTCCTTCGTGGTGGCGGACATGCCCTTTATGAGCTACCAGACGTCGGTTTATGACGCCGTGGTAAACGCGGGCAGGCTTATCAAAGAAGGCGGCGCCCAGGCAGTCAAGCTGGAAGGCGGGGCAGCGGTGTGTGAGCAGATCCGCGCTATCGTAGACGCATCCATCCCGGTGTGTGCACACCTTGGCATGACGCCCCAGTCCGTTAACGCGTTTGGCGGATTTAAAGTACAGGGTAAAAAGGAAGCTTCCGCCGAAAAGCTTCTGGAGGATGCCCTGAAAGTACAGGAGGCAGGGGCATTTGCCGTGGTTTTGGAATGCGTGCCGGCTAAATTGGCCCAGGTTATCACCAGGGAACTGAGGATCCCCACCATCGGCATCGGCGCCGGGGCAGGGTGCGACGGCCAGGTGCTGGTATATATGGACATGCTGGACATGTACGGCGGCCACCAGGCAAAATTCGTCAAGCATTTTGCCAAGATCGGGGAAGAGATGAAAAATGCTTTCCGTGACTACGCGAAAGAGGTAAAAGAAGGCACTTTCCCGGCACCGGAACATACTTACAAGATCGATGACGATGTCATCCAGGCGCTGGAAGAAAAGATCGCGCAGGAGAAACAGTAACCAGGCAGAGCAGCCAGGCACATGATAGGGGCTGGCAGCAGGGCAGGCTTCACAATAATGGAGTGGCCATTGCCAGGCTGCGGCAGACGGATAGAAGGAGAGACGCGTCATATATTATGCGCTTTGCGTAAAGGCGCGGCCGCGCCGCCGCTTTTGGCTGGCGGCATGCTTCAAACAACAAACAAAGGATATAGGATATAAAGGAAACTATTATGGGACTTATCAGGACACTAACCAAAAAAGAGGTAAAAGAAAAAGTAAGGGAATGGAAAAAGGAAGGGGCATCCATCGGGCTTGTCCCAACCATGGGCTACCTTCATGAAGGGCATGCAAGCTTGATCCGCAAGGCCGTAGAGCAGAACGACCATGTCATCGTTTCCGATTTTGTAAACCCGATCCAGTTCGGGCCCAAGGAAGATCTGGCAACCTACCCCAGGGATTTTGAGGCAGACTGCGCCCTGGTGGAAAGCCTGGGGGCAGACCTTATTTTCCATCCGTCACCGGAAGAGATGTATGAGCCGGATTTCTGCACCCATGTAAATGTAGACGTGCTGACCAAAGGGCTCTGCGGTGCCCGCCGCCCGGTGCATTTTGGAGGCGTGTGCACGGTCGTATCCAAGCTGTTCCATATTTCAGAGGCAGACAGGGCATACTTTGGACAGAAAGACGCCCAGCAGCTGGCTGTAGTCCGCAGGATGGCAAGGGACCTGGATATGGATATTGAGATCATCGGCTGCCCCATCATCCGGGAAGAAGACGGCCTGGCAAAAAGCTCCAGGAACACCTACCTTTCCCCGCAGGAGCGCAAGGCGGCACCGATCCTGCATAAAGCATTGACACGCGGGCAGGAAATGATAGAAAATGGGGAAAAGGATGCATCCAAAGTAAAAGCGAAAGTATCTGCCATTATTTCCTCCGAGCCGCTGGCCAGGATCGACTATGTGGAGATCGTAGACTGGAACCAGCTGCAGCCGGTAGAGACCACGGACGGCCCGATCCTTTGCGCCGTAGCGGTTTATTTCGGCAGCACCAGGCTCATCGACAATTTCATTAAGGAGGACTAAAATGACAGTAACGATGCTGAAGGGCAAAATCCATCGCGCGCTGGTGACCCAGGCTGCGTTAAACTATGTAGGGAGCATTACCATTGACCCGGTCCTGATGGAAGAAGCCGGCATCCTTGAATATGAAAAAGTCCAGATCGCCGACGTGGAAAACGGGGAGCGGTTTGAGACCTATACCATTTCCGGAGAGCCGGGAAGCGGCATGATCTGCTTAAATGGCGCCGCTGCCAGGAAGGTGCAGGTAGGGGACCATGTCATCATCATGTCCTACTGCCAGATGGAGCTCTCCGAAGCGGAGAAACACCGCCCCAAGGTGGTTTTCGTGGATGAAAAAAATGCCGTAAAATCGACCGCTTTCTACGAAAAACACGGGGAGATCCGCTGACAATATAGCTGGATATAAGGAGACAGAGGACATGTTAAAAGGGAAAACGGTGCTTTTAGGCGTTACAGGCAGCATAGCCGCATATAAAACCGCGTCACTGGCGAGCATGCTGGTGAAACAGCATGCGGATGTCCATGTCCTGATGACACGAAATGCCACCAATTTTATCAACCCGATTACGTTTGAAACCCTGACAGGGAACAAATGCCTGATCGATACCTTTGACCGGAATTTTGAGTTCAAGGTATCCCATGTTTCCGTGGCATCAGCGGCAGACGTATTCATGGTGGCGCCTGCCAGCGCGGATGTCATCGCCAAGCTGGCAAACGGCATCGCGGACGATATGCTGACCACTACGGCCCTTGCCTGCGAGGCACCGCTGATCCTTGCCCCGGCTATGAATACCCATATGCTGTTAAAGCAGGTGACCTTGGATAATATCAAAAAACTGGAAGGCTATGGCGCCGAGGTGATCGCGCCTGCCAGCGGTTACCTGGCCTGCGGAGATACAGGCGCCGGTAAAATGCCGGAGCCGGAGACCCTCCTCCAATATATCTATAAAGCCATCCTGCGGGAGAAAGACCTGGCAGGGAAAAAGGTGCTGGTTACAGCCGGACCTACCCAGGAAGCCATCGACCCGGTACGTTTTGTCACCAACCATTCCAGCGGGAAAATGGGTTATGCCCTGGCACGGGAAGCATCGTTCCGGGGTGCCGACGTGGTGCTTGTTTCTGGCAAGACTTCCCTTACGCCGCCGCTGTTTACAAAATTTATCCCGGTCGTATCTGCCAAGGATATGTATGACGCCGTGATGGAAGAGTTTCCGGATACGGATATTGTGCTTAAGGCTGCTGCCGTTGCGGATTACCGTCCGATGCATGTGGCAGAAGATAAAATCAAAAAGAACAGTGCCTCTTCCGTGCTGGAGATGGAGAGGACGGACGACATCCTTGCTGAATTAGGAAAGCAGAAAAGGGACGGACAGTTCCTCTGCGGCTTCTCCATGGAGACAAAGGATATGCTGGAGCATTCCAGGGAAAAGCTGGAAAAGAAAAACCTGGATATGATCTGCGCGAACAACCTGAAGGAACAGGGCGCCGGCTTTGAGACGGATACCAACCATATTTCCGTCCTGACCCGGGAGGAAACCATCAGCCTGCCCCTGGTTTCGAAAGAAGAAGCAGCAAGGCAGATCCTGGACTTGGTTGTGGATCGGATTTCCTGAAGGAATCGTAACAAAAATTCGAAAAAGACAAAAAACTTCAAATAAAACTTGTAACATATCGCATGATATGTGTATAATAGGGAGCATACGGGGTGTGGCGTAGCTTGGTAGCGCGCCTGACTGGGGGTCAGGAGGTCGCCAGTTCAAATCTGGTCGCCCCGATTTTCTTTTTAGGGTCCACACCTGCGGGGGGTAAAGCGGGTGCCGGAAGAAGAGAAGAATGAGGGGGAAAGTCCGGCGGAATCGTTTCGCCGGGCTTTTTGTTTTGTATAGGAGCAGACTGATGAGTGAAGAAAAACGTTTTGCTGTATTGATTGATGCAGACAATGTTTCCAGGAAATATATCAAAGCGATCCTGGAAGAGGTTTCCAATTTCGGGGTAGCTACCTACAAGAGGATTTACGGGGACTGGACAAAGAACAACGGCTGGAAGGACGCCCTTCTGGAAAATTCCATCCTGCCGATCCAGCAGTACAGCTATACTACCGGAAAAAACGCCACAGACTCTGCCATGATTATCGATGCCATGGACATCCTTTATTCCGGCAGGGTGGAGGGCTTCTGCCTGGTTTCCTCAGACAGTGATTTTACCAGGCTGGCAGCAAGGCTTCGGGAAGCCGGCATGTATGTCATCGGGATGGGGGAAAACAAGACCCCCAACGCGTTCCGTATGGCCTGTAACATCTTCCGTATCCTGGAAGTCATTTCCGGTGAGCAGGATACGGAGGCAGGAAAGCCCCAGAGCCAGGAGAAGGACGCGGTTACTTCCGTTTCTGCCATTGAAGACAATATCTGCAAGATCATCATGGAAAACAGTAACCAGGGCAAGACCACCCAGATCGGGGAGATCGGCAGCAAGCTGAACCTCTTGTATCCGGATTTCGATGTCCGTAATTATGGCTATTCCAAGCTGACCACCTTCCTTAAGGAACAGTGCAAGCGGGTGGTGCTTTCCCAGCATAAGAGCAACATCGTCCTGACTCTGAAAGAGCAGGAGGATGACATTGTAAAGAGCGTCCTCCAGTTCTTGCAGGACAACGGGGGAGAAATCGACAACATGGGCCAGGTAAACGACAAGCTGATCCGGGATTTCCCGGGCTTTAACGCCAAAAACTATGGTTATAACAAATTCAGCTCGTTTATCAAGAGCCTCCCTGATGTGGAGATCGTGAACAGCACCGGGATCCGCCTGAAAAAGGGCGCAAAGAAAACGGTACCGGGCAGCCGCCATTGATAGCGGGAGATAAAGCAAAAGCAGCATCAGGCGCATTGCCGCTCTAAATCGCCGTTTTTATGAAGCGGCAGAGCCATTTGTCCCGCTTGAGAAAAGAGATAAAAGCCGTGCCAGTGGGTACATGTTCCCGTGGCACGGCTTTTCCAGTTATGGGAAGGGGCCATGCTCCCATTTTTAGGTCTATTTTACCCATTTTATTGACAAATATACGAAATAGTGGTAATTTTGCTAATTAGGTAAGCCAAAAAAGGCTTAAGTTTTATACACGTTTGTGTGCAGGAGGAAAAGAAAAATGAAAAAGTTTTTAAGTGTACTTCTTACAGGCGTCATGGCCGTATCCCTGGCAGCCTGTGGCGGTGCTGCTTCCAGCGCTTCCGGCAGTGCATCCGGCAATGCTTCCGGTGCATCCGGCGCAGCTGCTGCAGTTTCCAGCAACGCATCCGGCAATGCTTCTGCAGACGCATCCGGAGATGCATCCGCTGACGCAGGTTATGATTTCACGAACAAGACCATCGGCGTACAGCTGGGCACCACAGGTGATATCTACGCATCTGACCTGGAAACAGATGGCACCAATGCTACCGTTGAGCGTTACAACAAGGGCGCAGACGCTGTCCAGGCCCTGGTTGACGGCAAAGTAGACTGCGTCATCATCGATGAGAACCCGGCAGAAAAATTCGTAGAAGCAAACCCGGACAAGCTTGCGATCTATCCCCAGGCTTTCGCAGAAGAATCTTATGCAATCTGCATGGCCAAGGACAACGACGAGCTGACCGAAAAATTCAATGAAGCCCTCAAAGAACTGAAGGAAGACGGCACGGTTGACCAGATCATCAACAACTATATCGGCGATGATGCCGGCAAGACCCCGTATGAATCCCCGTCTGATGTCGATACTTCCAATGGCGAGCTGCACATGGCAACCAATGCCGCTTTCGAGCCGTATGAATACTACGATTCCAACAACAATATTGTAGGTATCGATGTAGACCTGGCCCAGGCAATCTGCGACAAGCTTGGATACAAGCTCGTTATTGATGATATGGAATTCGATTCCATCATCCCGGCTGTACAGTCCGGCAAAGATGACTTCGGCATGGCCGGCATGACCGTTACTCCGGACCGTGAACAGAATGTAAACTTTACCGATACTTATACAACCACAAAGCAGGACATCATCATCAAAAAATAATGACGTAGGAGGATTTCCTTTTATTGAGGTAATTTCCTTACGACGTACTAGCCGCATTATCCTGCGTCATCGCCTGGCAAGGCGGTGACGCAGGACACGCCTCCGCACGAAGTGCGGTTTCGAATGGCGTGGCTTTCCTTAAGGATGATTTGGAATGCGGCGTCCGTCCTTTTCCCTTGTCGGAAAAGAAAAAAAGAGCATGAGAAAGCGGCCCTTAGTATTTTATGGGCCGCTTTTTTATGCTATTATGGAGGAAAAAGAAGAAAGCAGGAGCTTTCCGATAATAGGGAGGAATAGAATTGGGCGATTTCGCTGCGAAATTCTACCAGAATTTCATTCAGGACAACAGGTACATGTTCCTGGTAAACGGCCTTAAGAACACGCTGATCATCACCGTGTTTGCCGTTGCCCTCGGGCTTGTGCTGGGCTTTTTAGTGGGTACCATCCGTTCGACCCACGACAAACGGGGCGGATGGACAGTGGCAAATGCCATCTGCAAGGTTTACCTTACGGTGATCCGTGGCACGCCTACCCTGATCCAGCTGATGATTTCTTACTACGTCATCCTGGTTTCCGTCAACAACAAGATCCTTGTTGCCATCCTGGCTTTCGGTATCAATTCCGGCGCTTACATTGCCGAGATTGTGCGTTCCGGCATCATGTCCATTGACGAAGGGCAGTATGAAGCCGGAAGAAGCCTTGGGCTGGACTACTGGACCACGATGCGCAAGATTATCATGCCCCAGGCATTTAAAAACGTGCTGCCGGCACTGGGCAATGAGTTTATCACTTTGCTGAAGGAAACTTCCATTTCCGGTTACATCGGCATCCAGGAACTGACCAGGGGCGGCGATATCATCAGGAGCAAGACCTATACTGCATTCCTGCCCCTTATCGGAGTAGCGCTTATTTACTTAGTCATCGTGCTGTTTTTGGAGTTCCTGCTGGGACGGATGGAAAGGAGGCTGCGTCAAAGTGACAGATAATGAAAAGCCATTAATCGAAGTAAAAGGCCTCCACAAATCATTTGGCGACCATGAGGTATTAAAGGGCATCGATTATTCGATTTATAAAGGGCAGGTTGCTGCCATCATCGGTCCATCCGGCTGCGGCAAGTCCACTTTTTTAAGGTCCCTGAACCTTTTGGAAGTGCCTACCTCCGGACAGGTCCTCTTTGAAGGGACGGACATTACAGGCAAGGACGTCAATATCGACAAAATCCGCCAGAAAATCGGGATGGTGTTCCAGCAGTTCAACCTGTTCCCCAATTATACGGTAATGGAGAATATCACGCTGGCCCCGACCCAGCTTGGCATCATGAAACAGCAGGAAGCGGAAGAAAAGGCCATGGAGCTTTTAAACCGCGTCGGCCTTCCGGAAAAGGCTTCTGCTTATCCCAATTCCCTTTCCGGCGGCCAGAAGCAGAGGATTGCCATTGCCAGGGCTCTGGAAATGAACCCGGACGTGATGCTTTTTGACGAACCCACCAGCGCGCTGGATCCGGAAATGGTAGGGGAAGTGCTCCAGGTTATGAAGGATCTGGCAGCCGCCGGCATGACCATGCTGGTCGTTACCCACGAAATGGGTTTTGCCAGGGAAGTGGCAGACGAAGTGCTTTTCCTGTATGACGGGATTATCTTTGAGAAGGGCACCCCGGATGAAGTCATTAACCATCCGCAGAAAGAAAGGACCCAGGCATTCTTAAATGCGGTCCTGTAAAAAATAAGATGAGAAAGCAGCGCTGCATGCGTTTCTGTTATCTACCCTCTATACTGGAGATGGGAATCCATCCGTATGGAGGGTATATTTTATTCATGCCCTTTGCCTGCTTTTCTGCGGGACCTGTGCCAGGAGGACGCCGCAGAAGACCAGGATGCATCCGAAAGTTTCCCGGGGCGACATGGCCTGCCCAAGCACGATCCACCCGCTTAAGGCGCCGAAGACGGACTCCATGCTCATGAGGACGCTGGCTACGGAAGCTTCCACCCGCTTCTGCCCTAAGATCTGGCAGGTGTAAGCTACGCCACTGGAGAAGATGCCCGCAAAAAGGATGGGCCAAAGGCCTGCTTGAAAGGCTTCCAGAGTGGGATGCTCGAAAAGGAGCATGGCAAAAAAGGAAACAATGGTCAGAAACAGAAACTGCAGGCAGGAGAGCCGGACGTTGTCCACCTTGGAAGAAAAATGTCCCACCACCAGGATATGTGTGGCATAAAACAGGGTGCTGGCCAGTACCAGCGCATCCCCCTTCTGGAACCAGAAGGAACCCGTCATGCATAGGAAATACAGCCCGGCCAGCGCCAGAAGGATGGCGCCTGCCAGAAATTTCGACGGCTTTTTATGGAAGAACAGGATCCCTGCTACTGGTACCAGGATGATATAAAAGGCGCTGACGAAGCTGGCTTTTCCGGCAGTGGTATAGGCGATGCCGAACTGCTGCAGGTAGCTGCCCCAGAACAGCACGATGCCGCATACGATGCCGGCGAAAAACAGGGTTTTCCATTCTGCTTTGGAAGTGGGCCTTCGGGTTGCCACATGTGCCTTGTCAAAGAACGGGATGATGGCTGCCAGGAACAGGCATCCGACCAGGGATCTGCCGAAAAGGTAGCTGAAGGGGCCCATCACGTCTGCTGCCGTATCCTGCGCGGCGAAGGTAGCACCCCAGAAAAAGGCGGCGCCTAATAGAAAAAGGGACCCTGTAATTGAACTTGTTTTCTTTTCCATAACTGTCCTCTGCTCTTTGAAATAAGGTTTCGCTTCCCCTGCAATGGGGAAAATGGAAACATCGATTTGATACAGGATAGGGAATGCGTAATGTCCCTGCCCTGACAGGAAAATGAGATGGGCCATGTGGGGCCATGCCCCATCCCAAGAGTTTTTCCAATTCCTGCTGCCTGCCGGGCACATTGGCCTTACGCAAAGCAGACTTTTTTTATTATATTAAGAATTGCCCATTAGAGTCAAATAGAGTAGAATAAAAAACCAGGGCAGGAATTTACTGCTATTTAGGAGGTTTCAGATCATGACAAACATAAGGACCAGGTTTGCACCCAGCCCCACTGGCAGGATGCATGTTGGAAATCTTAGGACGGCACTGTATGCTTATTTAATCGCAAAACATGAAGGCGGCACCTTCATCCTCCGGATCGAGGATACGGACCAGGAGCGTTTTGTGCCGGAGGCTCTTGGCATTATTTACCGGAGCCTGGAAGAAGCCGGTATCGGCCATGACGAAGGGCCCGATAAAGACGGCGGGTATGGCCCTTATGTCCAGAGTGAACGCCAGGCACAGGGCATTTATATGAAATATGCCAAACAGCTGATCGACCAGGGGGATGCTTATTACTGCTTCTGCGACGAGGAGAGGCTCTCAAAGCTGAAAAAAGTGATTAACGGCAAGGAAGTGCATTTCTACGACAAGCACTGCCTGCACCTTTCCAAAGAAGAAGTGGAGGCTAACCTTGCAGCCGGAAAGCCTTACGTCATCCGCATGAATATGCCCACCGAAGGGACGACCACTTTCCATGATGTGATTTACGGGGACATCACGGTCAATAATGACGAACTGGAAGACCTGATCCTGATCAAGTCTGACGGTTTCCCTACCTATAATTTTGCCAACGTGGTAGATGACCACCTGATGAAGATCACCCATGTGGTAAGGGGGAATGAATACCTTTCCTCCGCGCCGAAATACAACCGGATTTATGAGGCTTTTGGCTGGGACATCCCGGTTTATGTCCATTGCCCGCTGATTACGGACGAAAACCATAACAAGCTGAGCAAGAGGAGCGGGCATTCTTCCTTTGAGGACCTTCTGGAACAGGGCTTCCTGCCGGAAGCGGTGGTAAACTTTGTAGCCCTCTGCGGATGGAGCCCGGAAGAAGACAGGGAAATCTATTCCCTGGACGAGCTGGTCAAAGTTTTTGACTACAGGCGCATCAGCAAATCCCCGGCCGTATTTGATTATACAAAGCTCCGCTGGATGAATGGCGAATATATCAAGAAGATGGATTTTGACGCTTTTTATGAAAAGGCAAAGCCGTTTTTGGAAAGCACCATCCATCGCAGCATGGACCTGAAAAAAGTAGCAGGTATGGTGCAGTCCAGGATTGAGATTTTCCCGGACATCCCGGAGCTCATTGATTTCCTGGAGGAAGTGCCGGATTACGAGATCGAACTGTATCGTAACAAGAAATCCAAGACGACGCCGGAGACTTCCGTGGAAGTTTTGAAGGAACTGCTGCCGGTGTTTGAACAGCAGGAGGATTACAGCAATGACGCCCTCTTTGCTGCTTTAAAGCAGTATGTTTCTGAAAAAGGATGCAAGAATGGTTATGCCATGTGGCCGCTCCGGATCGCGGTATCCGGAAAGCAGTCCACTCCGGGCGGAGCCAGCGAGATCATGGAGCTTTTAGGCAAGGAAGAGAGCCTTAAGAGGATCCGCGCCGCGATCCGGAAACTGGAAGAAGCGCTTGCTTAAATTCCTTCCTATCGTAATGGCTTTTCATTACCTGCAGGCAGAGCCTGCAGGTAATTTGGTTTTCAGAAGCATGCGTGCCATATATTGTAAGAAGGGACCTGCCTCAGCGGGAGGATCCCTTGCGATGCACCAGGCCAAAAAAGTTTCGGTGGGAGAGTAGGAAGAGGCTTTTTTGCATTACAACGCGTCACAACTGAAAGCAATCCGCCATAAGGGCGGGCCAGCCCTGGTGCTGGCAGGTCCCGGCAGCGGGAAAACCAGCGTGATTACAGGACGGGTGCATTTCCTTCTGGAGAAGGGGGTGCCTGCCTCAAAGATCCTGGTGGCAACCTTTACCAAAGCGGCTGCATCAGAGATGCGGCAGCGCTTCTTTTCTGCACCAGGTTATGTGCCCGGCGTGTCTTTCGGCACGTTCCATTCCATTTTTTACTATATCCTGCGTACGGAGATGGGCAGCCGGCTATCCGGCATTCTTTCAGAGAAAGAGAGCCTTCGCTTCTTAACCAGAGAGGTCCGGAAAAGGGGGCTGCAGCCCGGAGAAGAGGGGGAGCTTGCTGCCCGCGTCCTTTCGGAAATCCTGAGGATGAAAAGCGCCGGAGGGGAGCCTTTTGCACGGACGGAGGTACAAAACCAAAGCCAGATGACCCTTCCGGGGATAGAGGGGCTTTTTGAAGCCTACCAGGATTTCCTCTTGCGGTCCGGAAAGCTGGATTTTGAAGACATGCAGCAGGAATGCCTCCGGCTCCTTCGAGGCAGCCCGGAAAAACGGATTCACTGGCAGCAGGAACACCCTTATATCCTGGTGGATGAATTCCAGGATATTTCCCCTGTGCAGTTTGAAACGGTGAAATGCCTTTTGACAAAGGAGCAGGAGCTTTTCGCGGTGGGGGACGACGACCAGTGCATTTACCGGTTCCGTGGTTCGAGCCCGGATATCATGTCCCGTTTCCCGGATTATTTTCCAGGCGCCAAAACCTACCTATTGGATACCAATTACCGGTGCGGGGAGGAAATCTTAAAAGCTTCCAGCTGCCTGGTAGGCCGGAATACCTGCCATATCCCGAAGAATTTTTTCTGCGGGAGCAGGAGGAAGGGGAAGGTATGTATCCTTTCCTTTCCGGAAGAGAGGGATGAGGCCAGGGAAGTGGCATCCAGGGTCCAGGAGCTTTTGAAAAAAGGCAGGAAAAGGGAAGAAATTGCCCTCCTTTACCGGACTGCTTTTGAGGGGGATTATCCGGAAAAATACCTCTCCGGCCTGTCTATCCCTGTTTACCGGAAAGAAAAGCCTTCTTCCAAGGGCCACTGGGTCCGGGAGGACATCTATGCCTATCTGGGTTTATCCCTCCATCCCCACGACAGGTCCCTGCTGCTGCGGATCCTGGACCGGCCAGGCAGGGGCCTGCCCCGGGAAGGGCTGGATGAGGAAGCAGTAGACTGGGACAGGTGGGAAGAGTGCCTGTTTCCGGAAGAAGCCTTGCAGGCCCGGAAACTTCTCCAAGGGCTGGAACTTATCGCACGGCTCCCTCCGGCTGCCGCGGTACATTTCATCAGGCATGCCATGGGGTATGACAGCTTTCTCGCGGAATATGCCGCATCGAAAAAGATCGGACTTGGCCAGCTTCTGGAAATCGCGGAAAACGTGGAGCAGGAAGCGGGCCAATACCATACCGTGGAAGCCATGCTGGCCCCTGTCCAAACGGAAAGCAATGGAAGGCAGCAGGGAAGGACCGGGATACAGCAGGCAGGGAACGGGACACTCCAGTCGGGGACAGGAACACGGCAGGCAGGAACCAGCGAAGGCCCTGCCGCTGGGAAAGTCTTCCTTTCCACCATCCATGGGGCAAAGGGCCTGGAATTTGAAACGGTCTTTATCCTGAATGTAAATGAAGGAACCCTTCCTTATAAAAAGGCATCCAGCCTGGAAGAGGTTGAGGAGGAAAGGCGGCTTTTTTATGTGGGGATGACCCGGGCAAAGGCGGAGCTTTTCCTGTGCACTTCGTCCATGAGGCATAACCGGCAGCAGGCGCCTTCCCGTTTTTTGGAAGAACTACGGGAAGATGCGCCATGAAAGATCACGCCTCGCGTGAGGCGCGGCCTGTGTCACCGCCTTACAGGCGATGACATAAGACGCCGCATTCCCAATCGTCCGCAAGGAGAGCCGCGCCATTCTAAACCGCACTTCGTGCGGAGGCGCGGCCTGTGTCACCACCCTCCGGGTAATGACATGGGACGATGCGGCTGGTGCATCGTAAGGATCATCCCGCTGGCGTGGGTCCTTCCTTACGATATATATCGATGCAAATAAAAAAGGAAAATGATATACTTCTTTTATGAAAGCGAAGGCATGGAAACATTTTTGTACAATTACATATCACAGGTGGCTGGTCATGTGCGCCTGCTTCCATGTAGGGCTCTACAAACAAGGGCTGCTGCATGACCTGTCGAAATATTCCCCGGTGGAATTTCGGGCAGGGTGCAAGTACTATGCGGGAGACCGCAGCCCCAACAACGTACAGCGCATGGAAGAAGGCTGCTCGACAGCCTGGCTGCACCACAAAGGGCGCAACAAGCACCATTTCGAATACTGGGTGGATTATAACGTGGACCGGGATGCGCCTTATCCGCTGCAGGGCATGAAGATGCCGGTACGCTATGTAGTGGAAATGTTCTGTGACCGGGTTTCTGCCTGTAAAGTATACCAGAAGGAAAATTATACAGACCGCAGCCCTTTGGAATATTACCTCAGGAGCAAAAAGAGGCTTGCCCCCATCATCCATCCGGAAACGGCGGCGCTTCTGGAAACCATGCTCCGGGTCCTGGCGGAAAAAGGGGAAAAAGAAGCCTATTCTTACATCCGCACGCAGGTTTTGGGAAAGAAAAAATAGCATATTGCCTTTTTTGAAAGCATGAAAATGCAGGAGGATCCTCTTCCTGTATTTTTTGTGCAATGATCCATGGAAAGTGCCCTTTTCCCACCCTTGTATTCTATCTGTCCAGGTGATAGGATGAGGCTGTCTTTCTTATATCTGTTTACTGGCGGTCCCTGCGGGAAGGGGCAATATGTACAGTATCATCTGGACCGGAGCCGTTTACGGCCTTTCGGCCCGCCTTATCAGCGTGGAAGCCGATATTTCAGAAGGGCTTCCTGTCTTTGACATGGTCGGATACCTTGGATCGGAAGTAAAAGAAGCCAGGGAAAGGGTCCGCACCGCCATGAAAAACAGCGGCTACCTCCTGCCGCCAAACCGTGTAACCGTCAATTTATCCCCAGCCAACCTGCGTAAGGAAGGGAACGGCTATGACCTGCCGGTTGCCTTGTCCATCATGTACGCGCTGGGCATTATCCATTGCAGTGATTTAAAAAAGTGGCTGGTCATAGGGGAACTGGGACTGGACGGGGAAACCAGGCTTACTGGGTGCATCCTGCCCATTGCCGCCCAGGCAAAAAAGGAAGGCTTCAAAGGGATCCTGCTGCCACAGGAAAATGTACGGGAAGCACAGATCGTAGACGGCATCCTGGTAAAGGGCGTAAGCAGCCTTCGGGAAGCGGTGCGTTTTTTTAACCAGCCCCAGGACCAGCGGAGTTTTTCCGAAGAGGCTGCACCGGCAGGCCCCCGGAAAGAGACACCCATGCCGGATTTTTCCGAAGTGGCAGGGCAGGGGCAGGCCAAGCGTGCCTGCGAGATCGCGGTGGGCGGCATGCACCACCTTTTGATGATCGGGTCCCCCGGCAGCGGGAAGACCATGCTTGCAAAGCGGATCCCGTCCATCCTGCCTCCTCTAAGCCTGGAAGGGCAGATGGAAGTTTCCAAGATTTACAGCATCGCGGGGCTTTTGGACCCGCAGCAGGGCCTTATGCAGCAGCGGCCTTTCCGCTCCCCGCACCATACCGTGACAGCCGCAGCCATGACAGGTGGCGGGAGGGTGCCGCGTCCCGGGGAGATCACCCTCGCCAGCAGAGGGGTATTGTTTTTAGACGAAGTGACGGAATTCCAAAGGCCGGTGCTGGAGACCTTGCGCCAGCCCCTGGAAGAGCAGAAAATCCTCATTTCCCGGCAGGGAGGGACTTTTGAATATCCGGCCGATTTCATGCTGGTCTGTGCCTGCAACCCCTGCCGGTGCGGCTACTACCCGGACCGCACCAGGTGCAGCTGTACAAAAGAGCAGGTCAAAGCCTACCTTGGTAAAATTTCAGGACCCCTGCTGGACCGGATCGACCTCTGCGTCGAGGCACCCCAGATTACGTACCAGGACCTTTCCACGCAGAAGGCAGGAGAATCTTCCGCACAGATCCGCAGGAGGGTGGAGATGGCGCACCAGATCCAGAAGGAGCGGTACAAAGGCACCGGCATCCGTTTTAATTCCAGGTTAAATGGCGCCCAGACGGAAAAATTCTGCAGCCTTTCCCCCTCCCAGCACCAGTTTATGGAGCAGGTCTACAGCCATCTTTCGCTTACCGCCAGGAGCTATTTCAAGATCCTCAAAGTAGCACGGACCATAGCGGACCTGGCGGGCAGGGAAAAAATCAGCCGCCAGGACCTGGTGGAAGCGGTTTCTTTCAAAAGCCTCCAGTTAAGCGGCTTTGGAGAGGAGGCAATATGAAGTACATGTGCTGGCTGCAGTCGCTCCCCGGCTTTGGGGCGGCATCCGCGGCAAAAATGCTGGAAGCAGGCTGCCACGCGCAGGACCTCTACAAGGCCGGCCGCAGGGAGCTGGAAAGCATGGATTTTTTAAAGAAAGGGATGGCCGAAAAGATACTGGAGCACCAGTCCGCCCTTTCCCCGGAGGAGGTCTTGGAAGGACTGGAACAAAAAGGGGTACGTTTTACCTGTCTGGAGCTTGCGGGCTACCCGGAAAAGCTCAGGGAGATTCCAAACCCGCCTTATGGGATTTATTATTATGGCTCCCTGCCGGACAGCCGGTGCTTTACGGTGGCCATAGTCGGGGCCCGGGCATGCTCGGACTATGGCATTGCGGCGGCGGCAAAGGCTGCCGGTGAACTTTCCGCTGCCGGCGTGCAGGTTGTCAGCGGCCTTGCCCGAGGAGTGGACAGCGCTGCCCAGAGAAGCGCTTCGGACAAAGGGCTGCCTGCCTGGGCGGTGCTGGGGAGCGGCCCGGATATCTGCTACCCTAAGGAGAATTACCCTCTTTACCAGAAGATCTGCAGGAACGGCGGGGTGCTCAGCGAATTTCCTCCGGGGACGAAGCCCCGTCCTGCCTTTTTCCCTATGCGCAACCGGATTATCAGCGGGATTTCGGACTGCACGGTGGTGGTGGAGGCGAGGAAAGACAGCGGCTCCTTGATTACGGCTGCCTGTGCCAGGGAGCAGGGCAGGGACGTTTATGCCATCCCGGGACAGATGGGAAGCCCTTTAAGCGAAGGGTGCCACAGCCTGATCCACGACGGTGCCGGGATCTACTATTCTACGGAAGAATTCCTGAAAGACCAGTCTGTTTTCTTTGCGGTTCCCAGGCAGGAGGCGCTCTTTGCTAGCGTAAAGTTTTAGTCGGATATTTCAAAATGGGTATATAAAAGAGAACACCTTCGATGTTAAAGTATTAGGTGCCCAAACCG
>CADBRV010000062.1 GCA_902797185.1 uncultured Lachnospiraceae bacterium | reverse complement strand
TCCGTTACTTTCGGACCGATCGCAAAACCGGACAAGACCTACTCTTCCCCGGAAGACCCGCTGAAATTCAGCCTGGAACATGAACAGTACATCACCGGCGAGATCAACCAGATCTACAAAGCCGCTTCCGACATCAACGATTATCGTACCATGCAGTTCTATGACTGGTTCGTAAAAGAGCAGATGGAAGAAGAGAAGAACGCGGATGATTTGATCAAGAAATACGCCCTCTTCGGACATGACGCAAAGGGCCTGTATTCCCTGAACCAGGAACTCCTTACCAGGACCTACGTTGCACCGACACTGACGGTATAATTTTTTCTTCAGCGACTGTCTGAAACATAAAAATGAAGGGGTGCCGCATTCTCTAATGCGACGCCCCTTTATTAAATATTCAATAAATCAGAATGGCTACCGGTGTCTACTAATGTAAGGGTAAGGATATCATCCTCAATTGTATGCTGAAGTAAATTTTACTGTTAGCAATTATTTTTCCAGCGCTTTCTTAAGGTCATCCATGCTGGTGTAGCCTGGCACGTCCGGATCCCTGGAGATCTGTTTTGCTTCGCTCATGGCATTCAAAACTTTTTGAGAGTACTGGGGCACCTCAACTGAAAAATGTGCTTTTTCGAACGTGCCTGGGTGGATGTTTTTCGGCTTCGTGATAGATTGTCTATGCTTATTCTAAAATATTTACCTGGTTTATAGAGCCAGCTATTATCTGAATTTTTCTATTTTTTTGAAAAAATTCATTCGAAAGGTATGTGCCGCCAATGTTTTCTTCCAAGAGTCTTGCGATGACCTTTCCTCATCATTGCCAGCACTGCTGCCTTATTATTTTTCTTTTCCTTTTTTATCCGCCTTTTTTCCCTCTTTTTTCTCTGCCTTCTTCTCTTCCTTCTTGTCTTCCGCTTCTTCTTTCTCCCATTTCTTCGGGTCGCCGCTGACCGGCTTTTCCAGCTCGTCTACGATCATTGCCTTCGGGGTATTTTCTTCTGCCAGAAGCTCTGCTTTGCAGGCAGCCAGTTTTTTCTGTTCTTCCTCCGGCAGCTGGGGGTACTGCGGATGGGTGCTTTCGATCACGTTCAGGAGGATTTCGCTGAACAGGTAGCGGGTATACCATTTATTATCCGCGGGGATCGCATACCAAGGGCTTTCCTTGGTGGCAGTCTTGGTAATGACATCGTTAAAGGTGTCGATAAAGGTGGAAAACAGTTTCCGGTCTTCCAGGTCGCTGGATTCAAACTTCCAGTTCTTGTCCTGGCGGTCAATCCGCTCCAGGAAGCGCTCCCTCTGCTCGTCCTTGGAAACATGCAGGAAGACTTTGACGACGCGGTAGCTGTTTTCATACAGGTACTGCTCGTAATTTTTCACCTGGCGGATCCTGCGGTCGATAAATTCCTCTTCGGAAACGCCGGTAACCCTCTGGGCCATATGGTAGGTATCTTTTAATTTATGGACCTTGGCCGTGATGACATCCTCATAATAGCTGCGGTTCAGGATTACGATTTCGCCCCGCTCCGGCAGCGCTTTGTTGACACGCCACAGGTAATCATGGGCGAGTTCCTCATCGTTGGGGCGCTTAAAGCAGGCAACCTTTACGCCCTGGGGGTTCAGCTCCCCTGCCACGTGGCGGATCAAGGAATCCTTGCCGGCGGCATCCTGCGCCTGCAGCACGACCACAATGCCTTCCCGTTTGTCCGCATAGAACACGTTCTGCATCTCGATGATCTTGTCCATGTTGCTGCGGAACTTCTGCAGGATTTCTTCCTTGTCCACCCCGTCCTTTTTCGCGTTGGTGGGCAAATCCTGCAGCCTGCATTTCTTATCCCCATCAAAGCGGTATTTATCAGCCTTCATATAAAAAACCTCCTTACATGAATTATTTTTCCGTGCTATAATTCTTTATTGAACGAGTAACAGAAAACTGTGTAAGTCCAGTTCTTCTGCTGCTCGTTTTTTTATTGCCTTTTTATAAGGCTGTCTCCATATCGCGGCTTTCAGCTATGGTTACAACCTTCTGCTGTAACCATAGTTACGCCGTTTTTCAAAGATATCTGCTGTTTTTTGACCATCCGGGGCTGCCTTCCGTGCCTCACTTTCCAATGCGGGCTGCAGAAATAACCGGATGTGGCCAAGGAAGCAGACAATGGCAGTCCTATGCGCACAATTGTCAGAATCTATTATATACTGGAGGAACCCATATGCCAAAAACAAAGTTTCAGGGATTTATTTTCGGACTCATCATGTCCTTCGCCATGACGATCGGGATGGAAATCTACAATGTTTCCATCGAATTCGGAGTCAACTTGGAACCGGGAGGGATGAGCAATATGACCTATGCCATTTTCCCCGTTGCTTTAAAACAGGCCGGCTTTATGGGGATCATCGTCCTTCTTACTTCCAGCCTTTGGGGCAACCGGATCGGAGCTGCTTTCGCCGCCCGCCATACGGATCCGAAGAAGGATAACCCCTATTTCTGCCGGATCATGCGCCAGGCTGGCACCATCGCCATCATGTGCCCGACCATGAGCCTGATTGCTTCCATCCTGTTTAACATTATTCCGGGCAACGCTCCCATCACCCAGCTGCCGATTATCTGGATGGGGACCTTGTTCAAAAACATCCCCATGGCGTTCTTCTGGAACATGTTCGCCGCAGCGCCGTTTACCCACCTGCTCTTTGGGCTGATCTTCCGTGAGCCAAAAAAAGCGGATGCCAAAGTGGCAGAGAGGGCTTCCCGGAGCCAGGTCGCCGCTTCTTCTAATTCCCAGTCTTCCAGCACCGCGGCAGAATGAATGGAAAAGCACATGCGGCAAGATACGGGATCATGCCGCAAAATATACGACTCATGCAATAAGTGGCTTTGGAAAAGCGATAAATAGCTTTTCCAAAGTCACTTATTGCACGACCTGTAAAGTGCGGATGAACGGAAATTTAAAAAGCAGCCGTGTAAAGGCATACGCTAGGCCGATCTCCTATCGTCCGGTTTTGATCCGGCAATTGAAAATCAACTTGGCACTTTACAAGGCTGCTTCTTAGATATAATGCTTTTCCTGCTCGTGGCCTTTCTCTCAGCTCCTGGATGCTTCCAAAAGCTTGTCATGCAGCTGCTTCTCGATCTGTCCCAGCTGCTGCTCGGCAGCGGCACGTTTTTCCTTGCCGTCCTTCTGGATGGCCATGATCTCATCGATGGCGCTGATCAGGCTTTCGTTGGTATGCTGGAGGGTCTCGATATCCACGATGCCGCGCTCGCTTTCCTTGGCGGATTCGACGGTCACCTGGTGCAGTTTGTCGGCGTTCTTCTTTAAAAGCGCATTGGTCATGTCGTTGACTTCCCTCTCTGCCCTGGCAGCCTGACCGGCATGCTCCATGCCGATGGCGATGACCATCTGGTTCTTCCAGAGCGGGATGGTATTGACAATGGTGGACTGGATCTTTTCCGCCATCTGCATGTCGGTATTCTGCAGCATACGGATCTGGGGAGCCGTCTGCATGGCGATGGTCCTTGTCAGCTCCAGGTCATAAATCTTCTTTTCAAAACGATCGCACTGGGCAGCCAGGTCTTTTGCCGACTGGGAATCCTCCGGAAGCCCGCTGGCTGCTGCCCTCTGTTGTGCTTCGATCAGGTCCTTCCCACGGACGATTTCCATCTTTTTCTTGCCGGCAGCGATATACATGGTCAGCTCGTGGTAATAATTCAAGTTCAGCTCGTACATGCGGTCCAGGACCTGGGAATCCTTCAAAAGCTTTGCCTCATGCTTTTCCAGCTCGTTGGAAACCGCGTCCACGTTGGTCTCCACCTTGCTGTATCTTGCCTTTATCTCGTCCAGCTGGTTCTTCTTTTTCTTGAAAAAGCCGCGGATCCCTTTTTCGTTATCATCCACGTCAAAGTTTTTCAGCTCGGTAATCAGTCCTGCCAGCATGTTCCCCACTTCGCCCATGTCCTTCGTGCGGACGTTGTCGATGGTCTTCTGGGAAAAATCCGCCAGGTTTTTCTGGGTGGCGGCGCCGTAATTCATGATGGCGCTGGTATTGGAAAGGTCGATTTTCTTCACAAAATCATCCACCATCTTCTGTTCCTGGGGTGTCAGCTGGATTTCCGGCACCTGGGCTTCTTTTGCCTCAGCAGCCGGCACCCGGGGTTTCTCCGACACCACTTCCACCGCCTGCGCCTCTTCCGACGCGTCCCCAAAGGACAAGGTCGGCGCGCCCGGAGCCTTTTCCATTTCCTTTCCCAGATCGTATTCTTCGCTCATCCTGTCTGTTCTCCTTTAAGAATTTTTGTCCTCTTCTCCGCTGCCAAATTGTAAGGGGTTGGACTGGCTGGCATCTGTCTGCCTGCCATCCGTCTGGAAAGTGGCCGGCTGGCCCGTTCCATCCCCTGCTTCGTCATTAACCTGCTGCCTGTTTATGTCCTGGGAGGCCTGGCCAGATGCAGTTTGTGCCATCTGTACAGATGCGCTCCTGGCTGCCCGGCCTTGTGCAGTCGCCATGTCCGGCTTTGCCTGCTGCCCGGAGCCAGATTGAGACGTCCTCTGCTGCCCGGATGATTTTGCATGAAAATCCATCTGGTTGTCTGACTCTTTGAGCCCGTCCTGCTCCATCATCTGGTTTAGCACGTCAATATCGGCGGAAATATCCATGGCATCCACTTCCGTCATCTTTGCCAGGAGCTTTTCAAACCCGTCGCAGATAGTATCCATGGCATCGAGGATCTCCTTCATGGTCTTCTTCACCTGGTCTGTCTGATAGGGGTTCGCCATGTATTCTTCATAAGCACCCAAAAGCTTCGTGGTTGTCGGAAGGTAAATGTTCAGCATCCGCCGAAGCTCGCCGGCTTTTTCCGGATGTTTTTTGACCTGGTCAAAAATACCGCGGACGATGTCCTCCAGGCGGTAAAGCTTGTCGGACATGATGTCCGTATCCGGAATCCTGTCATTGGCTTCCCGGATCTGGCGGATATAGTCATTCCCGTTTTGCAAAATTTCCCTGACATTGGGGTCATAATCGGCGTATTCATCCGCTGTGCCAAACCCTTTGGCGGCACCATTTACACCTTTTGCACTTCTGCCTGCCCCTTGCGCCTGTCCTGCTGCGCCTTCCCTCTGCTTTTGTGCCTTCAACGCATCCAGGTACATGGCGCGGGCCCTGTCAGTCAGCATCACCGTCGTATACTGCGCGTCAAACGTTGCCTGGGGAATCATGCCCAGTTTTTTCATCTCCATCAGGTTCTTGCGGGCTGCCTGGGGGTCTTCATTGGCCATGTGTGCCAAATCAGAAATGGCAAAATATTCCCTGCCCGCAAGCATAGTACCGTACTGGCGGTACTTCTGGGCCATCTTGATGTAATTTCCCCCGGACTTAAAGTACAAATATGCCTTCCGGAAGAAAAATGCATTCAATGCAGCAAAGCCCAAACATACCAGGCCGCTTACTGGAAAGGAATACAAAAGAAATACGATTGCTGCTCCGATAAAAAGGAAGCCCCAAATTCCAGTGAAAAGGTCCAGTGCGATTCCTACCGCCCGCTGGAACCTCCCCTTGCCGGTGTCCACCCGCTTCTGGAGGAAATAGTTTGCCTGGTACTGCCCGGCTGCGGCATTTGCCGCGCCACTGCCGTAAGCACCGGTTTGGGACTGGCTGCCATAGGTACTGCTGCCCGCCTGGTTTCCGTAAGAGTGATTCCCATTATAAGAATTGCCTCCCCGGCGGACCCTTGCCCCGTCCGCCATGGCATCACTGATATGCCTTGAAATGGAATCCGCCAGCCCGGCAAACTCGCCGATCTCAACCGCGCGGAACACGTCATCCATGATATTCTGCCCTGCCCGGGCATACCGGTTAAACTGCCTGTTTCCAGGCATCCCCGGTCCTCTTCCAAAGTTTCCCGGTCCCATTCCACCAGGGCCATTGCCGGGGCCCATGCCGCCTGGCCTTCCGCCAGGGGCTCCAGTTCCCATCCCGCCCGGTCTTCCCGGACGGCGGTTTTGATTATTTGCCATATGAATCGCCACTTCTTTTTCTTAATACTTTTTATCTGCGCCTGCTATTGAAGCAGCCACCTTGCTGCTTCCGGCATTCTCTGCCAGTTATGGCATCTGTCCTGCCGTTCCCGGCATCTGTCGGGTTTAGAATACCATATCCCGGATGGATTGGAAACTGACATAACGGAGCAAATCGTCATAGTAATAGGAGGCCCGCCCCAGCGGAAGGATTCCTTGCGATGCACTAGCCGCCTTGTCCTATGTCATCGCCTGCAATGCGGTGACGCAGGCCGTGCCCTCACGGGAAGCGCAATCTTTCATGGCGCGGTTCTCCTGAAAATGATTCGGAATGCGGCGTCTGTCCTTTGTTTTTCTTAATTTTATTCTTTCACCTGTCCTTTTTACCGGACCTGGTCTTGCATCATCTGGTCAAAGACCGTTTCATCCACTACTTTTACGCATTCATCCAAATGCTTTTTGATGTCATCGCCCCAGAAACGCAAGACGACCCAGCCTTCCCCGGCCAGCGTCCGGTCCACTTCCTCGTCCCTGGCCATGTTCCTGGTAATCTTGCCATACCAGTATTTGCTGTTGCTCCCACGGAGAATCCGCTTCTCGAGCTTCGGCCAGTCTTTGCCATGGAAAAATTCACTGTCACAGAAAATCGCGATATGGTATTTGGTCAGCACGATGTCCGGCGTCCCTTTTAACGCTTTCCAGTTTTTCCGGTAACGGTAGCCTTTGTGCCACAGTGCCTTTCGGAGCATGACTTCGATGGAGGTGTCCTTCTGCCTGATATGCTTCATTGCTTTTGCCCGCTGCTGCGGTGTCAGCACATCCATAGGTTCTCCTCTCCAAATCTTTACGTCCAAAACAGCTTATTGGACCGCTGATCCATTTCACGAACTGCTGCCTGCCTCATTTCTGACATCATTGCTAAGAAATACGGGCGGCTGCCTGATACGCCAAAAATCTTTCCTGCCGGCTTCTTTTCCAGCCCGGTCTTCCCTTATTATAACCGATTTTTAAAAAGCGCGATAAAAATAGCGGGAAGACACGTCATTTTCTGACATATCTGCCCGCCGTCCAGTCATTTTCTGTTCCATTCAAAGATTGCCGCCCGATTAACAGGTCAATCCTCTTCCTCCGTGCCTTTCTTTCCGCCCCCGATCATCTGATGGCCGGTAATCATAGCCATGATCATGCCGATCAGGGCGACGCATGCCCAAAACTGATGTGCCTTCCATACATATTTCATTCGTATTTCCTCCATTTGTCCTTTTATTTTCACTATCTGTGTGGCATAACAGCCATCTGTGCCTTCCCATATCTTTTATCACCCGGGTGACAGCACATCCATCCGTGCCCCGCACGCAGTGCGCTTTTTCATGGCACGGCTCTCCTTTTATGACATTTCATCTCCTGCAAGGCGATGAAGCAGGCCGTGCCCCGCACGCAGTGTACTTTCCTACGGCACGGCTCTCCTTAAGGATGATTAGAAATGCGGCGTCTGTCCTTTTACGACTCGTTTACCAGTTTCCCGCTGATCCGGTCAATGGTCATGGCCAGCATGTTGGTGCGGGCGCCTGATTTCGCGATTTCTTCCTCAATGGATTCCTTGGTGGGATAAAACTTTTCTGCCAGTTTCCGGACCATGTCCAGGATTTTCTCCTGGTCTGTGACCGTATCCACATGTCCCAGGCAGACGACGCTTTTGATATTAAGCGCCCATTCACCCTCTTTGACATAACCCTCATCCATAATGGTAAAGCAGGCTTTGCTGTCCTTTTTCAGAAGGTCCAGTTTCAGACCTTCTTTTGCACAATGGAAATAAAGCTTCCCGTCTTCTTCATTATAATATTGATCCAGCGGGATTGCATATGGATATCCGTTTTCCCCATGCATTGCCAGGACCCCGCGGGGGAGTTCCTTGAGCAGGCGGATGCACTCTTCCTCCGGCAGCGCCTGCTTAAACCTTCTCATTTTACGAAACTCTTCCATCTGAATTCCTTCCCTATCGCTTATAATTTCTTCCTTTTTTCGGAATCATCCGATCATGCCGTCATTCTCTTTTCTGCAGCTTCCCAAAAAAGCCCTTGCCTTCTTAATAGACCGCAAAGAGAAACCCGCCTCTTTCCTGCGCCGCGTCTTTCAGAAGGTCCCACCGCTTAATCCTGCGCTGCCGACGTGCCGGCCAAAAAGCCGGAGGAAAGCGCCCAGGACATGTCATTTAATACCTGTTTTTTGACGCCGCCCAGCGAAATGAACCTTCCGGAACAGATATCCCCTGTAGCGTAGACACCCTTCAGGACAGATTTTTTGTCTTTTGCGTAAACCCTCATCTGCGGGTCCACCAGGAGCCCGCCAAAAGCGCCGTCGGTAGAAAGCTTGCCTTCCACCGCAAAGAAAGGTCCTTCTGAAAGCGGCTCCATGTAAGAGGGTTCTTTGAAATAATCCCAGTCCTCCCCTTCCTTGCAGGAATGGTTGTAGGAAGAAATGGTCTTTTCCAGCTGCGCCGCGTCAAGCCCGATCCTTTCGGCAAGAGCCTGGACCGTATCTTCCATGGCAACGATCCTGCTGCCTTTTTCCTTTTCTGCCGCAAAGAGCGCTTCGATCTCTTCATACGGCGGGAAGGCGGGAAGGCCAAAGGGGTTGGTATCTTCCCCTTTCCCATTCCCTGCCGTCTCCCGGATTACCCGCTCCAGGATATTTTTCGAGAACAGGTAAAATGCTTTTCCCTTGGGATGATGCAGCAGCACATGCCCGGTATCAAACGGGTCCATCCGGGGCGCCATCGGCTCTGCCACAAACCGCTTGGCATTCAGGTCCACCAGGATCGCCTCATTCATATTGGTAAAAAGGTCGAATTTGGAATGGTCGCCGTAGGAGCAGATCGGCCCCATGAGCCGAAAGCACATGTTGTCCCAGTCAATATAAGCGCCCAGCTTTTCCCCAATGGCAATGGCATCGCCGGTATACGCCTTGTTCTGGTGCGCGTTTTTCTCCACGTCCATATCCAGGTATTCCGGAAGGACTTTTTTCACGATCTCCTTATTCCGGATCCAGCTTCCGCAGGCGATAATGAGGGTTTTGCAGCGGATTTCTTCCAACTGCCCGCCTTGCTCCGCGGTAACGCCGGCGAAAGCGCCTTCCTCCGTCAAAATTTCCTTCACCTGGGTATTTAGCTGGATCTCTACGCCCAGCTCCTTCGCCCGCTTTTCCATGGCATGCATGAACATGGCGCCGGAACCTTTATGGAACGCATCCACCTGGGGACCCACCTGGCCATGCACCGGGATGTCAAACACATAGGGCCTGGGCTGGAATTTTGCCATGTTTTCCGGGGTTTCCATCTGGCTGTACCAGTCGAAAAACTGCCCGGTCCCCAGCACCGCGTTTTTCACCAGCACCGGGTCCAGACGCCAGTAGGTCAGGTCCATCATCTGCCGGATAAACGCGTTGGACTGGTCCGGGATGCCCCGCTCCTGCTGCCATCTGCTGCGGAATGTACGCATAGTGGATGCCAGAAGCATGCCACCGCCCACATAGGATGCCTTCTCCAGGATCATGACCTTTTTCCCGGAACCATCTGCCGCCCGGACACCTGCCACCATGCCGGAGCCCCCTGCTCCCAGCACCAGGATGTCGCAATCTTTTTTCTCCATGCCTTTCCTCCTGTTTTCTGTTTCAGTACAAAAACCCTGCCGCTTCGTCCGCCGTCTCGCCTGGCAAGGCGGTGGCGCAGGCCGTGCCCTCACGCGAAGCGTGGCCTTTCATGGCGCGGCTCTCCTTAATGACGATTTAGAAAGCGGCGTCTGTCTTTTTCCCTTTATAAAAAAGCGGCGCCTTCCAGCCCGGTTTTCCTCTCCTAAGCTTTCAAACGGCGCCGCCTTTCCCTTTCTCCTCTTTTTAAATCAATATTCCTGCTTTCCCAGCGGCCTCTTTTCCATTTCAACCCGGCAGCTGTGCCAGCCCTTTCCATTTTTATTTCTATCTAATTGCCATGCAGGAATTCTGCTGATTATGCCCGGTAGCCGTGCCTATCTTCCCTCGCCAGATGGTCGGATAAGAGCATTTCAAATTCCAGGGCTTTGATTTTCCTGCTTTCTGCCCGGATCGTCAGGGATTCTATGTCGCCGAAATGCCAGTCTTCTTCCCTAAAAGTGCAGGAGATGCCATCCAGCATGATTTTCGCGGAAGATGCCTTTTCATAGGCATCCATCAGCTTTTGGGTCTTCTGGCGCAGCTGCTGCTGGGATACCAGTGGGAAAAATGCCTTCAGGCAGCGCAGGAACATCTGCTTGGTAGACCCGAAATCCCCATTTTCATCACAGGCAATCGCCAAATCCAGGATCCCGTCTTCTTCGGACATACGGGTAACGGTCTGGTAGGCATGGAGGAACAGCGCCTCCTGCTCCTCTCCACCGATGATTTTTACATGGTCCTTTTTTTCTCCTGAAAAGGCATTATCCACATTTTTTGCGGATACTTTCGCATGGGGGTTCACCATATTGTAACGGTTCAGGAACCGGTTGATGGTCTCCTGACCGGGGGCAAATTCATCCCGCTGAACGTCCACCAGGATAATGTCTTTTTTCGCTTCCTCCCTGAAAAGCCCGCCCGGCTGCTTTTGATCCGCATCCCGGGCGCTGCGGACATCCACATTTCCGCCGGTTCCCTCAAACTGTCCGAACTGCCCGGATTTCCTTCTGTTCCGGATGCCTTCTTCGCCCGGCTCTGCGCCCATGGATTTTCCGTATTTTCCACACTTCCGGTCCTGGCCGTCAGCACTTTTTTCACCCGGTTTCCAGCCAAAAATGGCTTTCTCCGCTTTTTCCAGGTTCCCGTGTTCTGCCCTTCTTCCATCCGGGCAGCCTTCCGGTTCTTTTTCATCTTCCATCTTGTCCCGTTTTGCATCCAGATAAAGATGGACGGCTTCCACCGCGCCCAGCAAAACGATAGCTGCGATTATATACAAAACTTTCTTTCTCATAACTTGCCTTCTTCCTGCCTGTCCCACCGTCAGCAATGCTTCTGGCTGCCTGCCATCCTTTTCCCGGCAGGACATTAGCCTGTTTGGCAGCCGGTCTGGCAATGGATGGCCTGCCATCCTTTTTTCTGCCGGATGCAGCCTGTCTTTCAGCATCCACAATGCGGTGGCACTGGCTGTGCCTGCGTGCGGAACGCGCTCTCTATGGCACGATTCTACTGTCTTCTACATATTATCACTATATAAATACCGCATTTAACGCACCACGTCAAATGGCAGGTGGTGCTTCCCTGTTGGCAGCCTATCTTCAAATATAGTATACTTTCCACATCGCGTGAAACACGTCAGCTTTATCCATGAATAATGAATAATGTGGAGGAATGTATGGAAAGTGAAGCCAGGCTTTCAAACTGGGAAGCCATCAGCATGATCGTCGGCAACAGCATCGGCACCGGCATTATCGCCGTGCCTTACCTTGCCATGAAAAACAGCATCCGCAGCGTCCTCATCATCGCTGCCATCGCCTACTGCATGAATGTCATCCTGCATTTGATCATTGCGGAACTTTCCTATAATAATGGAGGCAAGCAGCTGGTCAAAAGCTTTGAAGGCGAGCTGTTCCATGGGAAAATGAAAAAAGTATTCAGCTGGATCCTGTTTTCCGTCTATGGGCTGGCCATCATGATCGGGGTCAGTGGGAATATCAACGGTGGCGCCCAGATTTTCGTAAACTGGTTCGGGATGCCCCTGCCTGCCGCCCAGGTCCTGTACTATGTCCTGGCCGGCAGCGTGGTCTTCATCGGCATGAAAGCCGTCGGCATCGCGCAGAAAGGTTCCGTCTTCCTGCTCTTTCTAATAGTGGCTGCCATGACCGTGGGCACGGTCTTGCTGCCGCACCATGCTGTGACACCGGCGCCTTTCCATTGGAACAACCTGCTTGCGCTCTACAGCATGGTGGTCTTCGCCACCTCCGCAAACCAGGCCGTCATCCAGGTCGTAAAGGGAGTGGACGGGGACCCGCGCCGGATCCGCCGCAGCATTTTCGCGGGCTTTGGCATTTCCACCGGCTTCGTGCTGGTGGTAACCCTCTCCTGCCTCATCGGCATCGGAGGCGGCGTGGACAAAGAGCTGGCTTACATGCAGCTGGGCGAAAAAATCGGCAGCTGGGGCATCCTCTGCGCCGGCATCTTTTCCCTGCTGGCACTCTTGACCACTTTCTGGACCCATACATTGGCACTCCGGGACGTGATGCACGAGCAGGTGGGGCTGCCCAACCGTCTCTGCTGGGTCCTGGCCACGATCCCCTGTATCCTGTTTGCCGTCTTCGGCGTCAGCAGCTTCATCGTCCTGACCAGGATCATGAGCGGCGTCGTAGTGCTTGTGAGCCTGATGCTGATTTTAACCTATGGCAAATCCAGGAAACGCGCCGGCAAAAGCCCTATCTGCGGCATTATCGGCACCGTGCCCTTCCAGGCCGTCATGATGGTTTCCACGATCCTGTGCTCCATCGGGGCAGTCATTAAATTGACCTGATCATTGACAGGCCGCATAACAATGGGCAGCCTGCCTGCACAATCCGTCATCTGCCTGGAAGCCGCAAAATATCATTTATATATCGTAAGGAGGGATCTGCTCCAACGGGAGAATTCCTTATGATGTACCAGCCGCATCGTCCGAAGGACGATTTAGAACGCGGCATCTGCCGATACATTACTAGGTATCAGGAGGCAATCATGTATCATGCATCCCATTTTCATATCAAATCCCGTGCCTGCGCAGAGTGGGAACTGGAAGAAGGGCAGGATTTCCGCATCCTGCAGCTGACCGACAGCCATTTTGGCTTCGGTCCCCTATCAAAAAAGCCGGACGAGGAAACCAAGCACGCCATCCGCTTCCTGGTGCGCCGCGCCAGGCCCGACCTGGTTATTTTTACCGGCGATATGATTTTCCCCTTCCTGCCCAAATCCGGCACGCTGGATAACCGCAGGCAAGCGGAATGCTTTACGGAATTTATGGATTCCCTGGGCGTCCCTTACGCGCTGGCTTTGGGAAACCATGACGCGGAGCAGTTTTCCTTCTGCAGCCGCAGGGAGCTGGTCTATGTATTCCAGAGAGGGAAAAACTGTATCATCCTGCCGGGACCTTTCGAAATCTCCGGAGATGCCAATTATTTTATCAACCTGGTACAGGGCGGCGTGCCGGTGCTGGCGTTGGCCATTCTCGATACCCATATGTATGCCGGCAGGAACTTTTTCAGCGGGTTCGACTGCATCCATGAGGACCAGACTGCCTGGACCATGACGCAGCTGGACCAGATACGGGCGAAAAACCCGGATGCCCAGGCGCTGGCTTTCTTCCATATGCCCCTTCCGGAATACAAATCCGCCTACAAAAGGATGAAGATGGGCGACCCGTCCATCCAGTACCACTTTGGAAGCGTCCTGGAGGAAAATGAATATTTCGGCATTTCCAGCAGCCCCTGCCCTTTCTTCTGGGAGGCAAAAAGGAACGGCATGATCAAAGGCATGTTCTGCGGGCATGACCATTTGAACACCATTTCCTTGACCTTTGAAGGGATCCGGCTGACCTATGGCATGTCTCTGGATTTCCAGGCTTACCGGGATATCCGGAAAAAATATACCCAAAGAGGCGGTGACCTCATCATCCGCAAAGCAGACGGCAGGCTCCTGATCAAGCCTGTGCCGCTGGGACCGGTAGTCTCGACCACAGTGAAGGGAAGATAAGGCTTCCGGCTACACTCGCAGCGGCAGCTTCCACCCATGCCTGCAGCCATTCAGGCATGCTGTCCTCCCAGCTGGCAAATGAATTGTCTAAATAAACATATGATTTAGATCACTTTTCATAATGCATAGAAAAAACCTGGCGAAACATGTCGCCATGCTCCGCCAGGTTTTTCATTTCCATCTGTTCCCTTTACGGGCTTTTTTCTGCCAGTTTCCAAGACTCCGCCGGCTTTTGTTGAATCGTTACTGAGGATAAGTTTTTAAAATAAGTTTCTTGGAATATATATTGTCTAAAGTATCTTTATCGGTTCCTAATCCCTTGGCAGGTATCGTTTGGCCTATGCCTTCCGATTACGGCCTTTCCTTCTGTTCCAGCTTTCACCTCCTGCTGCGCTTTCGCCAACGTTGGAGCCTTCTCTTTCAGCCTTTCTTTTCCTGTAGTATTAAGACCTTTTCCTGGCTTATTTCCCCGTAGTACTGAAATCTTTTTCCGGGATCTGGTAACGGTTTTCGCCGGTTGCTACGGAACCGTCCTTGCCGGCGGTTACATAGATGGTCTTGCCGCTGTCGGCGTCCTTCATCTCTACGTAGCAGTATCCGCTGTCATCAAACAGGTTCGTGATATCCATGGACTGTCCCTCATAGTAAAGGGAATAAGTCCCGTCGTCATTCGTAACCACTTCCGGCATATTCAGGTCATCCAATGCGTCTTCCTGTGAGATCGGGGTCTCCGTACCGTCCGCGTTGATCTGGACGCCGCCGCCGCTTATTTCAGTGGTTGTGCCGTCCGTATTCTGGTAAGAAACGGTGTATGTGCCATCCGTGCTGTTAAAATCCATGACCGCGTCTGTCTGGTCACCGCGCACCCAGAGCTGCACCTGCCTCTGGATGTTCCCTACATCGGCCGCATAGCAGAGCCCTGACGTCCCTACCGACGCCGCAACGGCGATGATGGCTGCCACTGCCGCCTTCGGCAGGCGGGCCTTCCGTTTTTCCTTCATTCCTTTCACCTCCGCAAGATAGTCCCGGGAGGTCTGCAGCTTTGAAAATGTCCTGTGGTAAAAATCTCGGTTAGTCATTACCCCACTCCTCTTTCAGCCTGGCCTTCAAAAGCCCGCGTCCTCTGTACAGGCAGCTTTTTACGGTATTTTCCTTCTTCTTCAGGATCCGGGCGATTTCCTGCACGGAATAGTCCTCGTAATAAAACAGGTGAAGGACGATGCGGTATTTCTCCGGAAGCCCCATGACCGCCTCGAACAAGTCCCGGTCCTGGGGATTCTCAAAGGGAACGGAATCCATATATCCTTCCCATTCCACCTTGTTCCGGTTCCAGAAGCTTTTTACCTTGTCCCGCGCCAGGTTGACCGTGACACGGAGCAGCCACGCGCGGATGTGCTCTTCGCTTTCAAAGTCCTTCTCCCCTGTGTAATACTTCAAGAAAACCTCCTGCACGACATCTTCCGCGTCGCACCGGTTCCGGCAGATACCGAAAGCGACCGCATATAAGTGGTTTTCATATTTCGGTATCAATTTTTCAATCGGTATTTTCATTTCTGCAGCTCCCAACATCGTGTTTCTGAAGGTTCCTTCACCTATCATACGATTCGGGAAGGGAAAAGGTTGCAGGAAGGGGGAAATCTTCCCCAAAATGTGTAAAACAAATGCATGAAAATGCCCCGGACAATCCAACAATCATCCAGGGCATACCCACATATTCTATAAAAGTGCCAGTCTATGTGTCCAAAAAAACAATCCGCTTACTGTCCTCCGACCGTAGCCCCACCATCTACATGGATGATCGAACCGGTGACAAAGGAAGCCGCATCCGAAGATAAAAACAGCATCATGGCCGCTATCTCGGAAGGCTCTGCCATCCGCCGCATCGGGATCTTGGAAGTCAGCTCCTTATAAAGCTCCGGATCCTCCTGCACTTCCCGGTTGATGCCTGTCCTGGTTAGCCCGGGGCAGACTGCGTTTACACGGATGCCGGAAGAGGCCCATTCACTGGCCATGGCTTTTGTCAGAGATACCACGCCGCCCTTGGCTGCGCCATATGGTCCGTGGAAACCTCCGCCTTCCACATATGCGATGGAGGCAGTATTGACAATGCTGCCACCTGTACCCTGCTCCATCATCTGTTTTGCGGCCGCTTTTCCACAAAGGAAGATGCCGTCCAAATTAATGGAAAGTACCTTGTCCAGCTCCTCTTTGCTTTGTTCCATCAGCGGCAGCACTTCTCCCCCGATCCCGGCACAGGAAACCAGGATATCCAGCTTCCCATAAATCCGTACGGTTTCACTGACCAGGCGGTTGACCTGCGCCTCATCGGAGACATCTGTCGGGATCGCTTTTGCCCCGATTGCTTCTGCCGCATCGCGGCACTGCTGCTCTGGGACGCCTGCAACCACGACTTGTGCGCCGCATTTCACCAACTGGGCTGCCACTGCAAAACCAATGCCGCTTCCCCCTCCGGTTACGATGGCCGTCTTCCCCGAAAAATCATAATCCGGAATCGCCACTCCTTGAAATTTCTCCATTTTTTCGCCGACTGACCCTTGATCCAGCCGGCTTTTCACCTCCCCTTTTTATCGTTTTTTATCATAAATTATATTCTAACAAGGATGACGAAAGACCGCCAGTATTGCCTACTGACGGCCTATTCCTTTCCTGACATACTATTATTTCTTGTTATTACGT
>CADBRV010000061.1 GCA_902797185.1 uncultured Lachnospiraceae bacterium | reverse complement strand
CTTACCGTTCTCTGGAAAGTAGAATCCGATGACCCTGATGAGCAGATGAAACTGTACCGCACCTATATCTATTTTACGGATTATGACCTGGAACTGGGCCTATTGCCCAACGAAACAGAGCGCCGGGAAGATTTTGAAAACAGGATCATCCAGGTATTCGCTGACTGGGAAAAGACATACAAAGAGACGGTAATAAAGTAATGAAATAACTTTATCTATGCATGCCGGCACTTGTGCGTGCCGGCATATTTTTTTGCCATGAAATTATCAATCCTCATTGTAATAGACAATACGAATATAAAAACGGCTTTCAAAACGCTGGAAAGCCTTCCTTCGGCGGAAAACCTTCCGGAGACGGAACTCTGGATCGGGCTTCTCACAATGAATGGCCAAGAAAAGGGCGTCAATGACGAGGGGAAATGCTTGGATAACGAAGGGATAGCCCTTGTCCGCCAATGGGCCGAAAATCGGAAGGACCTTACGGCACATATCCTGGAAAAGGAGAAGTCCAAGCTGCTTTCCTTAAATGGCGCCAGAGGATCTCTATGCTACGAAATGATGCAGCAGTCCGCAGGGGATTATTATTCCGTGCTGGAGCCCGGCTGCGTTATTACGGACCCTGCCAAATTTAACCGGGCAATTTCTTATCTGGATGATGAGAAAAACCAGGACTGTGCCGCCGTGGTCCATAATGGCGTAAGGGAAGGGAATGCACAGCCCATCCTGCCTTTCCGCAGGGAATGCAAAGTCCAGGGGGCGGCATTTTGGAGATATGGGGTGGAGTCCTGCCCATGTTCCGCGGTCCTGCGGCATTATACGGATGAAAAAATATCTTCCCGTTTCCTGCCGGAATTTTTCTTTGGGGACAGGGTGTTGCTTTACGCGGTGCGGTTCCATGGAAACCGGATTTATTATGAACCGTCGCTGGCAATGGAGTGCCCGGCAGAAGCCCCGGAGGAAAATGAAACAGCAAGCCATCTCGAAAATGTTTTGGCGATGGAGGCGGAGAGCAGGTATTATTATACGATTAAGGATGACATCTTCATGCGGTATGCGGCCGATAAGGAATTTTTCTGTAAAGATACGGGGAAGGCAGACCAGGAAGTCATCCAAAGCTACCTTCCTTATATAAAAGAGCGGAAGATGAAGGAGGCGGAAAAATGGATCCTGTTTTCCAAGCAGAACCCGTTTTCAAAAGCTTCCCTGATGCTTACCCTGGCAGCGGAAAAATCGAATAAAGCCACTATGAAACATCGGAAGAAGAAATTCATAGAACAGATGGTCTGACTTAAAAAGGCGCCCCGGGTAAAACCCGGGACGCCTTTTTATGGAGGTTCAACAGATAATTGTCATGATATTTATGTTGACTTGTCAAAACACTCCGGCTGCAGCACTTGTCATACGGAATGTGCTACTGCATATGCGGAACGCATTGCCTGCTGGATGGTAGCCGGTTTCTTGGCATCGCCGATGATGGCGAAACGGTCTGCGCTGCCATAGAAGGAGAGTACTTCTTCGGTATCCGCTTTCATGCCAAGGGAGATTACTACGCTGTCGCAAGGCACGCTGTGCTCTTTGCCTTCCTTGTCCTCATAGTAAACGCAGTCTTTTTCCACTTTCGTAACACGTGCGTTTACAACGGAATGGAAGGTAGGAAGTGCTTCCCATGCCGCCTTGAACATGGAGTAGTAATGGATTGCGGTGGATTCCGGAGCCAAGCGGTCCGTCATTTCCAGGACAGTGACATTCTTTCCTTTCATGGCAAGGTTCATGCCGGCTTCTACGCCGACTTCACCGCCTCCGATGAGGACGACATTCTGGCCGGTCTTTTCCGGATGGATCATGGATTCGGTAGCTACGATGGCACCGGAATCTTTCAGGCCTGGGATTGGCGGTACATTCGGATGAGCACCGGCTGCCACGATTACCATGTCAAAGCCTTCCTTCTTAATATCTTCCGGAGTTGCTTTTACACCCTTACGAATATCGATCGGGCGCTTTTCTACCTGGCAGATCAGGTACTTGCGGAAGTCATTCAATGTCCATTTGAATGGTACGTACTGTGCGTGCTTGATGGCGCCGCCCAGTTCCTTGTCTGCTTCGAAAATCGTAACCTTGTGTCCCCTGTCGCAGAGGTCCATAGCGGCTTTCATACCAGCCGGGCCGCCGCCTACAATAGCGATCTTCATGCTTGGAAGCGGGTCAGATTCCAGATAATGCCTCCTGTGCTCGATACCGATCAGCGGGTTTACAGAGCATACGGAAACAAACGGGTCATGCGGCCCACGGCCGTGGCATTTATTGCACCTAAGGCAAGGTACCAGGTCTTCATCCCTGCCTTCCTGCAGGAGCTGTCCGTAGTTCGGGTTGGAAATCCATGCGCGGGCTGCGGAAACGATATCCAGCTTCCCGTCCTTTACCGCTTCCTCGATTTCCGGGAAATAATGGAAACCGCCGACGCAGGCGATCTTCATCTTAAGGCCTGCCTTCTTTGCATTTTCAGCATATTTCAGGAAAGGCGTATGGTTCAGTTCAAAGGGGATCGGGTGGTTCGGGTCAACGACGCCGGCGCGGAACTGTACGATGTCTACATAGGGATCAGCCATCTTTAAGAATTCCAGGCCTTCTTCCATGGTATAACCACCTTCCGGCTCTTCCCCGGAGAACAGGATTTCTACAAGCATATCCTTGCCTGCAGCTTCCCTGACTTTCTTTAAGGTCATCAGCGGGAAACGTGCACGGTTTTCCAGGCTTCCGCCGTACTCATCCTTACGAAGGTTGGTAAGCGGGGAAAGGAACTGGGTCGGAAGCTGGCCGCGGTAACACAGATGGATGGAAACTATGTCAAAATCCAGGAATTTGAGGATTTTGGTCTGCTGTGCAAGAGAATCCGCGATAAATTCCATCTGTTCCGGAGTGGTATTCAAAACAGCTGCCATGGAGTCTGCCGTCATACGGTCGGAAATGGTATACGGGTCTACTTCCTGTTCGCTCATGGGCTTGGAATGTGCGATGTCGCTGGTCCTTAAGATTTCCAGGGAACCGTCTTCCTTCTGCAGCGGGTATCCGGATGGAGGACCTACGAAAATGCCCATGCAGGCCAGGGCGCCATGGTAATGGATGGCATCTGCCAGCTGCATCAGGTAGTTCTGACAGGCAGGGTTGTAAAGGTCATAGTCCGGGAAGTGGGTAAAGTCTGCTTCCATGGGCACGGTCATGTCACGGGAGAAGTTATTGATCCCCATGCAGGTGACAATAGCGGCGCCTGCCTTGGCTTTATTTGCATAATGTGTAATAACGGAATCGGCCGGGAACGGCTCGTTGCCCTGCAGGAAATGGGGCAGGGAGTTGGAGATCTCCAGCCTGTTCTTTAAAACCTTGCCCCGGATTACAAGGGGTGAAAGCACGTTTGGATATTTTGTACTCATTTTGTCTAAACCGCTGAAAATTTCAGCGGTTTTTCCTCCTTTCTTATCTCTATGTCCATTTTATCGGCATTGCCAGGTGATTACAAATTCTTTTCCCCCATGTCCTAATACCAATGTGGTATAAAGCAATACAAAATGAAAATAGGCATTGTGAACAAAAGATTTACAGATAATTTATTTTGAATTATACTAAATGACAAAGAATTCCATAATTTTTCATGGAAAAGGAGGGATAAATTTACATGGAAGAGCGTAAGATAGATGCGCTTAGCCCGATCCGTGTGGGAAACGTATTGTTCCGCAACCGGATCATCGCGGCTCCTACGACCATGCATTCGATGAGCAACGGGGAACTTTACCCGACAGAGGATGCCATCGAATATTTTGCACAACGTGCCAAGGCTGGGGCAGGCATGGTAACCTGTGCCGGCGTCAAATTCGGCGACGTTGCAGATGACGGGGAGCACGCAAACTGGGACTTAAGCGTAAAGAACCATAGGAACAGGGCGCATGAGCTCGCCGAACGGATCCATTATTATGGCGCGAAAGCATCCATGGAGCTGATGGGGATCTTCCCGGACGGCTATACGGTAAGTGATGGATGTTCGATTATGGGAAGCCCGCCAATCGGCAGGGAAATCCCGATTTCTGAAATGGAGAAATTCAAGCAGGGATATGCAGATTCTGCCGCAGCCCTCTGTGAGCTGGGGTATGACGCGATCCTGTTCCACTTCGGGCACAACATCCCGGTTGCCCAGTTCCTTTCCCCGCTTACCAACCACAGGACGGACCAGTACGGCGGCAGCACGGAAAACAGGGTGCGTTATATTGCCGAGATCCTGGACGCGGTCCGGGAACGGGTAGGAAAAAAGATGATCCTGGAAGTTCGGATCAGCGGTGATGAATTCGAAAAGGGTGGCATTGGCCTGGAAGAATCCATGAAGATCGCCGAGCTGATCCAGGACAAGATTGACATCCTGCAGGTTTCCGCCGGCATGCATAACCCCAAATGGATGACCTGGACCCATCCATGCGGATTCCGTCCTCCGGTACCAAATGTATATCTGGCAGAAGCCTTTAAGAAATCCGGCCGTTTCCATATTCCGATCGGCACTTTGGGCGCTGTGGATTCCCTGGAAGAAGCAAATGTAATCGTATCCAGCGGGAAAGCGGATTTTGTCTCCATTGCCAGAGGCTTTATCGCAGATATCGACCTGATTAAAAAGGGCATGGAAGGACGCACTGAAGACGTAGTTCCCTGCATCAAGTGCATGCGCTGCCATGATTCTACCGTATATGGGACCCATTTTGTCTGTGCCGTAAACCCACGGGCCGGCATGGAAGAAGTATACGACAGGATCGAAGAAGAGCCCCAGTTCTGCAAGAAGGTGGCAGTTATTGGCGGCGGTCCCGGCGGCATGAGGGCAGCTTTGTATGCAGCAGCCAGAGGGCACGACGTCACCTTGTTTGAGCAGAAGGACCATCTTGGAGGGCAGATTGTCTTTGCGGATTATGTATCCTTCAAATATCCTCTGGCAAATTACAAAAACTGGCTGATCCACCAGGTGGAAAAGGGTCCGATTGATGTGAAGCTGAATACCAAGGCGACACCGGAAATGATCCAGGGTTATGATGCCGTCATCATCGCCATCGGGGCAGAGCCTCTGATTATCCCGGTACCGGGCGTGGAAAATGCCGTTCCGGCTACTTCCGTATACGGCAAAGAGGATACCGTAGGAAAAGAAGTGGTAGTCATCGGCGGCGGGCAGGTTGGATGCGAAACCGCCCTGCACCTTGCCAAATCCGGCATTAAAGCGACTGTACTGGAAATGAGGGATGCCCTGGCACCTGATGCTTCCACCACCCATCGGGATGAACTGATGGTAGAGATCGGCAAGGAAGAGAACTTTGTCACTGTTACAGGCGCAAAGGTTGTTTCCGTTGCCAAAAATTCCGTTACCTATATTAAGGATGGAAAAGAGGAAAGCATTTCTGCGGATACTGTCATCCTGGCATCCGGCATGAAAGCCAAAATGGAAGAAGCGGATTCCTTTGTACCCTGCGCTCCCGAATTTGCCGAGATCGGTGACTGCGTGAGGGCAAGGACGGTGGAGGAAGCCACCAGGGAAGCTTTCTATGCTGCCAGCAATATTTAATCGGGACAGACGCCGCATTTCAAATCGTCCTTTAGGAGGGCCACGCCATGAAAGACCACGCTTCGCGTGAGGGCGCGTCCTGCGCCACCGCCTTGTCAGGCGGGATGGCGGACGATGCGGCTGGCGCATTGCAAGCCCGTTTCCTTGTCCTTTGCGCCATTAGACGGGATGGACTGCAGAATTCCAGTAATATAAGTAGAAATCCTTGTCAATTGAAAAAAAAAGTGCTATACTTTTTTCAAGACTGAGATCGAGATCTCAAGTTAGACCAGGTACTTTATGTGAGAGTGGGCTTTGCCCGCTCTCATTTCATGTCAGGAGAAGAACAGAAGAACATGTCGAACGCGGGAGCGATTGAAAAGAAGACAGAGGAGCTGCTCCTCCCGATTGTGGGAGGGATGGGGTTCGAACTGGTGGATGTGGAATACGTCAAAGAAGCCGGGAACTGGTATCTGCGCGTATACATTGACAAGCCGGGCGGGGTTTCCATTGATGACTGCGTGGCAGTAAGCCGTGCTTTCGACCCGGTGTTGGACAAGGAAGATTACATTTCCGATGTCTATACTTTCGAAGTCAGTTCGCCGGGGCTGAACCGCCCTTTGAAAAAAGAAAAGGACTTTATCCGTGCAAAAGGAAAAGATGTTTTCGTCCGTACCTATCAAAAGAGGGAAGGGCAGAAGGAATTTATCGGTACGCTGGAGGAATTTGATGCAGGGTCTGTAACGGTCACCCTGCAGGAATCCGGAGAAAAAATTGTTTTTGCCAAAAAAGAGATCGCGCAGATCCGGATGGCGGATGTGATTTGACAAGGAGAACAAGCAATGAATACGGAATTAATGGAAGCGTTGGATGCGCTGGAACGGGAAAAAAATATCAGCAAGGATGCTTTGATGGATGCCATTGAGCTTTCCCTCCTTACAGCCTGCAAAAACCATTTCGGCACAAGCGATAACATGCATGTGAAAATGGACCGTGAAACCGGTGATTTTTCCGTCCTTGCAGACCGCACCGTGGTTGAAAACGTCACAGACCCTGTTACAGAGATCAGCCTCTCAGACGCGCAGAAATTAAATGGCGCATGCAAGATAGGGGACGTTGTCCAGACCAAGATCGAGTCGGATTCCTTCGGCCGCATCGCCACGATGAATGCCAAAAACGTCATTACCCAGAAAATCAGGGAAGAAGAACGGAACGTGCTTTTTTCGGAATATATCGGGAAAGAGCATGACATCATCACCGGTACCGTGCAGCAGTATATGGGAAAGAATGTCAGCATCGACATTGGGAAGACAGACGCGATCCTCCGGGAGAAGGAAATGGTCAAGGGCGAGCATTATTATCCGGGGCAGAGGCTCAAGGTCTATGTGCTGGAAGTAAGGGACACCCCGAAGGGACCGAAGATTTTCGTTTCCAGGACCCACCGCGATTTCGTAAAACGGCTCTTTGAGCAGGAAGTTGCGGAAGTAAGGGAAGGCATTGTGGAAATTAAAGGCATCGCCCGGGAGGCTGGTTCCAGGACGAAAATGGCGGTTTATTCCAATGACCCGGACGTGGACCCGGTAGGCGCCTGCGTCGGCATGAACGGCAGCCGTGTCAACGCGGTAGTTGACGAACTGGGCGGGGAAAAGATTGACATTATCAATTGGAGCGACAGCCCGGCACAGCTGATTGAGAATGCCCTGAGCCCGGCCAAAGTCATTTATGTCATCGCGGATGCGGACGCAAAAGAAGCGGATGTGGTAGTGCCGGATTACCAGCTTTCCCTGGCCATCGGCAAAGAAGGGCAGAATGCCCGCCTTGCCGCAAAGCTTACCGGCTTCAAGATTGATATCAAGAGTGAATCCCAGGCCAAGGAAGCCGGAGAATTCATCGGGTATGACGAAGAGGATTATTTCGATGAAGAAGACGAGGACGACGGCTATGCACTGGACGACCTTCCGGAAGATGGTTTTGCGGACGAGGACCTGCAGGACGACGGTTTTGAACCGGAGGAAGGTTATGAAGACGGTGCCGAGGCAGATGGAGCAGGACTGGAAGAGGGCTTTGAGGAAGAGGCGCCGGAAGATGGTGATGATGCCATCCAGGAAGTGCAGGATCCGGAAGAAGGGCCTGAAGAGTAAGCATTTACCAGCCATTTTGTGGACCATGGCGGGATAGGACGGTTTTATATATGGCAGAAAAGAAAAAGCCCCTCCGGCAGTGCGCCGGATGCAGGGAAATGAAAGCCAAATCAGAGTTGGTCCGTGTAGTTAGGACAAAAGAAGGCCTTGTTTTCTTAGACCACAGCGGCAGGGTCAACGGGCGCGGCGCCTATATCTGCAGGGAAAAGGGATGCCTGGAAAAGGCTTTCCGATCTAAAGGCCTGGAGAGGGCGCTCCATGCACCGGTCCCGCAGGAAGTATACGAGGCGCTTCAAAAGGAGATGGATTCGTTATGACAGACAAAGTCCTTTCGCTGCTGGGCATCTGCCGCAAGGCGGGAAAGCTTGCCAGCGGGGAATTCCAGACGGAAGCAGCAGTCAAGGGCGGCAAGGCATTCCTTGTGGTCCTGTCGGAAGATGCTTCCGCAAATACAAAAAATAAGTTTCATAACATGGCAAGGAATTACAAGGTGCCGGTCCTGGAATATTCTGAGAAGGAAAAACTGGGACACAGCATCGGGAAAGAGCTCCGCAGTACGGCTGCCGTCCTGGACGAAGGGCTGGCAAAGGATGTGCTTTCCGCTGCCAAGGATGGAACGGTACATTGAGGAGGAGTTAGATGGCAAAACGCAGAGTACACGAGCTTGCGAAAGAACTGCAGGTTGAAAGCAAGGATATTATTTCATACATGAGCGATACACAGAAAAAGGTCCTGAAGCCTATGAGCGCCTTGGATGAGGAAGACGAGCTCGCTCTGCGTCGTCATTTTGCAACGGGCAATGCCCGGAAGGAAGGATATATGGAAAAAGAAAACCTCGGGCAAAGCCAAAACAAAGATATGGATAACGAAAAGAAACAGAAAACAGCACAGAACACGCCGGCAGGGCATGCAGCCGCAGCAGGAAAAGCTGCAGGCGGAAAGAGCACCGCTGCCACAGATGGAAAAGCAGCCGCAGCAGGAAAAGCTGCAGGCGGAAAGAGCGCCGCTGCCACAGATGGAAAAGCAGCCGCACCAGGAAAGAAAAAGAAGAACATTTCCGTCGTCTTCAATAATTCCTTTGGCGGGAAAGGCGGCAAGCGCCATAACGGCAAGCCTGGTGCTGCCGGTGAAAGGAATAATGGAGGTCAGGGAACCAGCCGCCCCCGTCCCAAGAGGGTAAGCCGGCGCCTGCAGGAATCTGCCGCAGCTGACCGGGAACGGGAAGAGGCGCGCAGGAGGGCACGCCAGGAAGAAGAAGCAAGGCAGAGGGAAAAGGAATCCCAGGCCGCTGCCGCGCAGAAAGCAAAGGAAACAGCAGCCCAACCGAAGGAAGAAGCTGCCCCGGCCGCTGAAGAAAAAGCAGCACCGAAGAGGATTGTCCGGGAAAATGTCTTCGACCAGATGCGCAAGAAGGAAGCAGAAAAGGCTGCCAAAGCCGCTGCCGCAAAGAAAAACGAAGGCAGCCGTGAACGCGGCGGGAACAGGGATTCCAGAGGCGGACGAGGCGGAAACGGCCGCCGCGAGGGCTCTTTCGAGCACAGGAACAACGCCGGCGGCAGAAGCAGCCAGCCCCATGGCGCAAGGAATGCGGCAGCATCCATGCCGGCACCTTCTGAAGGCAGGCCTTCCCGCAAAGGACAGGACAACCGCAGGAATGGGGAACATTCCGAATACAAGAGAGACAAGAGGAAAGGCAGCCGCTTAGACAAGTCTGAGCGTACCTTTACCTTGGAAAAACAGTCTGCCCATAAGAAACAGCACAAGCAGCCGCAGCCAAAGCCGCAGCAGGATCCGGATGCAATCCGCACGATTACCCTTCCGGAGCAGATGATGCTCAAGGAACTGGCAGACATTATCAAAGTGCCGGCTGCAGACCTTGTAAAGAAGCTGTTTATGCAGGGCAAGATGGTGACGGTAAACCAGGAAATTACTTACGACGAGGCAGAGGAAATCGCCCTTGAGTACAACTGCATCGCGGAGCCGGAGAAAAAGGTGGACGTGATTGCAGAACTGCTCAAAGAGGACGAGGAAGATCCCAAGGATTTGAAACCAAGGCCTCCTGTTGTCTGCGTCATGGGACATGTCGACCATGGCAAGACTTCCCTTCTGGATGCCATCCGCCATACACATAGTATTGAAAAGGAAGCCGGCGGCATCACCCAGGCCATCGGTGCTTATGTGGTGGAAATCGGCGGCCGCAAGATCACGTTCCTGGATACCCCGGGACATGAAGCCTTCACCGCCATGCGTATGCGTGGCGCAAACTCCACCGATATCGCCGTACTGGTAGTTGCTGCAGACGATGGCGTAATGCCTCAGACGGTGGAAGCAATCAACCATGCGAAAGCGGCAGGCATTGAGATCATCGTTGCCGTAAACAAGATTGATAAGCCGGGCGCAAACGTGGAACGTGTAAAGCAGGAACTTTCCGAATATGAACTGATTCCGGAAGACTGGGGCGGCACAACCATCTTTGTACCGGTTTCTGCTAAAACGGGGGAAGGCATCAGCGACCTTCTGGAAATGATCCTTCTGACAGCCGATGTCATGGAACTGAAAGCCAATCCGAACCGCCAGGCAAGGGGCCTTGTTATCGAGGCAAAACTGGACAAGGGCAAAGGCGTATGTGCCACTGTACTGGTACAGAAGGGCACCCTGCATGTGGGAGACGCCATCGCGGCCGGTTCTTCCTATGGCAAAGTCCGTGCCATGACCGATGAAAACGGGCGCAGGGTCAAAGAGGCCGGCCCGTCCATCCCGGTAGAGGTACAGGGCCTTAGCGAAGTACCTGGAGCAGGAGAGATCTTTGTTTCTCCGGAAACGGAAAAAGAAGCCAGGAGCTTTGCCGAAACCTTTATCGAAGAAGAGAAGAAGAAACTGGTTTCTGAAACCAGATCCCATATGACATTGGACGACTTGTTCTCCCAGATCCAGTCCGGCAATGTAAAAGAACTGGAACTGATTGTAAAAGCGGATGTACAGGGTTCGGTAGAAGCTTTGAAACAGTCCCTGGAGAAACTTTCCAATGACGAGGTTGTCGTCAAGATCATCCACAGCGGCGTCGGCGCGATCAATGAATCCGACGTGGTGCTGGCTACAGCATCCAACGCGGTCATCATCGGCTTTAACGTAAGGCCGGATGCAGCTGCAAAAACCACCGCGGATTCCGAAGGCGTACAGATTAAGCTTTACAACGTCATTTATAATGCCATCGAAGACGTACAGTCCGCTATGACCGGCATGCTGGAACCGGTTTACGAAGAAAAGGTTACCGGCCACGTGGAAGTGCGCCAGATCTTCAAGGCTTCCGGCGTCGGGAACATTGCAGGTTCTTATGTAACAGACGGCGTAGTCAAGAGAGACAGCAATGTCCGCGTTATCCGGGACGGCAAGACTTTGTTCGATGGGAAGATCGCTTCCCTCAAGCGCTTCCAGGATGATGTAAAAGAAGCCAAATCCGGCTTTGAATGTGGCATCGTGCTGGACGGCTTCGACCAGTTCCAGGAAGGCGACCAGCTGGAAGCTTATTCCATGGTGGAAGTACCCAGGGACAAGGTAGCCGCTGACAAACAGAAAAAGGCAGAAAAAGCATGAGGAAAAACAGCATAAAAAATACCAGGATCAATGAAGAAGTCCGTAAGGAACTGTCATCCATCCTGATGCGGGAGTTGAAAGACCCCCGTATAGCCCCCATGACCAGCGTCACTTCCGTAGAAGTGGCGCCGGACCTGAAAACCGCAAAGGTTTATATCAGCGTACTGGGGGACGACAAGCAGAAGAAAGATACCATGGACGGCCTGCGCAGCGCGGAAGGCTATATCCGCAGGGAACTGGCACACAGCGTCAACCTGCGCAATACGCCGGAATTATTTTTTCTTCTGGATACTTCCATGGAATATGCAGCCCATATGTCAGAACTGATTGACAAGCTGAAAAAGGAAGAAGAAGAATGAACCAGCTGGATACTTACCTCGAAAAAGCATCCTCCATCGCGATCTCCGGCCATATCCGGCCGGATGGCGACTGTGTAGGGTCTACCCTGGCAGTTTATAATTACATTACCGAAAATTATCCGGAAAAAGAGGTCTTCCTCCCTCTGGGGGAATTCCTGGAAGTATTTGACGTACTAAAATCTTCCGGCAATGTGGACCATTCTTACCCGGACAAGGCGCCCTTTGACCTGTTCATTTCCCTGGACTGCGCTGCAAAGGACCGCCTGGACAAGGCCCAGAAATATTTTGAAGCGGCTTCCTATACACTCTGCATCGACCATCATGTCAGCAACAAGGGCTTTGCGGATGAAAACGAGATCCAGCCGGATGCCAGTTCCACCTGCGAAGTGCTGTATGGCCTTTTGGACCCGGCGAAGGTCTCCAGGGATACGGCTATGTGCCTTTATACCGGCATTATCCATGATTCCGGGGTCTTCCAGTATTCGTGCACATCCTCCCATACCATGGAAGTGGCCGGAAAGCTGATGGATTATGACTTTGATTTTCCAAAGCTTATCGATGACACGTTCCATGTGAAGACCTTTGAACAGAACCGGATCATGGGAAAAGCCCTGGACGACAGCCGCCTTTATCTGGACGGCAGGGTCATTCTCAGCACCCTTTCCGCCCAGGACCTGGAAGATTACCATGTACAGGCAAAGCACCTGGACGGTATTGTCAGCCAGATGCGTTTTACCGAAGGCGTGCTGGTTTCCGTCTTTGCCTATCCTTCCGATGAAAAGACATTTAAAGTAAGCTTCCGCAGCAACGGGCCGGATGTGTCCGTGCCTGCCTGCGCTTTCGGCGGAGGCGGCCATGTCCGTGCTGCCGGCTGCAGCGTCGAGGGTACCAGGGACGAAGTGGTGGCAAAAATCCTTGCAGAATTGGAAAAAGATTTGTGATGTGGAATGGAATCCTGAATTTATATAAGCCCAGGGGCTTCACCAGCCAGGACGCCGTATCAAAAGCAAGGGGAATTTTCGGGCAGAAAAAAGCGGGCCATACCGGCACGCTGGACCCCGAAGCGGAGGGAGTCCTTCCCATCTGCCTTGGAAAAGCCACGAAAGCCTGCGGGCTTCTGACAGACTGGACCAAAACCTATGAAACAGCCATGCACCTCGGCATAGTTACAGATACCCAGGATATGACCGGGACTGTGTTGCAGGCCTCCCCTGTCACGGTTTCCGAACAGGAGATCCGGGAAATTGCCGCCTCCTTTGTGGGAGAGATCAAACAGGTGCCGCCCATGTATTCCGCCAAGAAAATCGGCGGGAAAAAATTGTATGAACTGGCCAGGGAAGGGAAGACCGTGGAGCGGCAGCCCAGGGATATTACGATCTACAGCCTGGATGTGCTGGAGGTGGATTCTCCCATCGTCCGCATGAGGATCACCTGTTCCAAGGGGACCTACATCCGGACCATCTGCCATGACATTGGCCGAAAGGCCGGATGCGGGGCAGCCATGGAATCCCTGCTTCGTACCAGGGTCGGCATGTTTTCCGTTTCCGACGCTATCACCTTTGACAAGCTGCAGGAAGCAAAGGATGAGGGGCGCCTTTCCGGCTGCCTTTCCCCTGTTGACAGTATTTTCGAGAACCTCCCGAAAGCTTCGTTCTGTAAAGAATCGGAAAAAGCTGCCCGAAACGGCAACCCGCTCCCGTTTTCATCCATACCGGATATCAATTTATCCGGGCTGCCTGCCGGAGAGGATCAAATCCGGCTGTATGGGCCGGATGGGTCTTTCTATGGGATTTACCAGGCCGACCGGCGCAGGAATATGGCACGTCCGGTGCAGATTTTTAAGGATTTAGCATGATTTATTTTAAAGATACAATGGAATTTTCATTGCCGCAGGGCACCTGTGCCGTGCTTACCATTGGCAAGTTTGACGGCCTGCACATGGGGCATAAAAAATTACTGGACGAAGTCATGCGGCAGAAGAAGGAGAAAAACTTAAAAACCGCGATTTTTACTTTTGACACTTCTCCCCAGAGCATGATCACCCATACCAAGCCCCATTTTTTAACCACCAACGAAGAAAAGCACCTGGTTTTTGAAAGCATCGGCATTGATTACTTTATTGAATGCCCCTTTACCGAAGAGGTAAGGGAAATAGAGGCAGAAGATTTTATCCGCATGACCGTGGAAAAGCTCCATGTCAGGCAGTTCGTCGTAGGCACGGACTGCTCGTTTGGGCATAACCGCAGTGGCAATGCGAAGGTGCTGGAGCACTTTGCCTCCAAGTACGGATATGGCGTTTCCATTGTAGAAAAAAAGCAGTATGAAGGACGGGACATCAGCAGTACCTTCGTCCGGGAAGAAATCGAAAAGGGCAATATCGAAAAGGCAAACCTGCTTTTAGGCTATCCTTACTTTTTCCATGGGGAAGTGAAGATGGGCAACCGCATCGGCAATGCAATCGGTTTCCCCACCTTGAATATTTATCCTGCCCCGGAGAAGATGCTGCCGCCTTTCGGCGTTTACGCTTCTTCTGTCATTATCGGGGACCGCTGCTATGATTCCGTTACCAACATCGGCATCCGCCCTACCATCGAAGGGAAACATAACGTCAGCATAGAAACCAATGTATTCGGATACAGCGGCAACGCTTATGGCGAGATGGTTACCCTGAGGCTGTTCCATTTCCTGCGCCCGGAGCAGAAGTTCGGCTCGCTGGAAGAATTAAAGCAGCAGATTGCCATAGACAGCGGGAAAGCAAAAGAAATCATGGAAGGTTACCATACAAAGCCGGAAATCCTCTACAACTGCTACGTATAAAGAAACGGGAAAAGTATTGAAAAGCAGCGGCTTCCGCATTTCAATACCGCTGCGGCTGTTGTGATAAAAAAGAAACTGCCATAAAAAGAAGAGGACGCTTTACGAAAAAAGCAATAGACGGCACATAACGATTGTGGTATAATACATAAAGTTATTTGCCTGCATCCAGGATTTGGAGGCTCCGACCTTTCCCTGATGCATGGCGTATTTAGGCGGGCACAGCCCGTGGTCCATAGGGCAGATAGGAGATCAAATGATTACCAAAGAGAAAAAAGACGAAATCATCAAAGAGTATGCTATTTCCGAAGGTGATACCGGTTCACCGGAAGTACAGGTTGCACTTCTTACCGAGCGCATCAACGAGCTGACTGAGCACCTGAAAGTCAACAAGAAAGACCACCACTCCAGGAGGGGCCTTCTGAAGATGGTCGGCAGGAGGCGTCGTCTTCTGGCATACCTGAAAGAGAAAGATATTAACCGGTACCGTAACCTGATTGAGCGTCTGGGCCTGCGTAAATAATAGCAGCACCGTAAGACTGGAAACGGATCTAAAAGAGCGGCCTTATGGAATATTAAGCCCGCTCTTTTTTATAGTAAGGCGGCCTATAGCCGTAGCCCGCAGCGCAGGAGAGGCGCCGGGCAGGAGACGAAAGGAGTTAAGATGTTCCGTAGTTATTCCATGGAACTTGCCGGAAAGACACTGACCGTGGATATCGGCCGTGTCGCAAAGCAGGCAAACGGTGCTGCATTCATGCACTATGGCGATACAGTGGTACTTTCTACCGCGACTGCATCGGAGAAACCCAGGGAAGGGATCGACTTTTTCCCGCTGAGCGTAGAATTTGAAGAAAAAATGTATTCTGTCGGGAAAATCCCTGGAGGCTTTAATAAGAGGGAAGGAAAAGCCAGCACCAACTCCGTGCTGACTGCCCGTGTCATCGACCGCCCGATGCGCCCGCTTTTCCCGAAGGATTACCGAAATGACGTGACATTGAACAACCTTGTCATGAGCGTAGACCCCCAGTGCCGTCCGGAACTGGTCGCCATGCTTGGCAGCGCCCTTTCCACCTGCATTTCCGATATCCCCTTCGACGGTCCTTGTGCTATGACACAGATTGGCATGAAAGACGGGGAGTTCATCGTAAATCCGGGACAGAAGGATTGGGATGAGGGAGACCTGCGCCTTACGGTAGCATCTACTTCCGAAAAGGTCATTATGATCGAAGCCGGCGCCAATGAAATCCCTGATGATGTCATGATTGACGCGATTTACAAAGCCCATGACGTAAACCAGCAGGTCATCGCTTTCTTTAATGGCATCATCGAAAAAGAAGACAAGGCAAAGCATGACTACGAACATTACACGATCCCGGAAGAGCTGAATGAGAAGATGAAAGAACTTGTGCCTCCGGAAGAAATGGAAGAGGCAGTCTTTACCGATGACAAGCAGACCAGGGAAGAAAATATCAGCAAGATTACAGACAGGCTGGCGGAAGCGTTTGCTGACAATGAAGAATGGCTGAACGTGCTGGATGACGCTGTTTACCAGTATCAGAAAAAGACCGTCCGCAAGATGATCTTAAAAGACCACAAAAGGCCGGATGGCAGGGCAATCGACCAGATCCGCCCGCTGGCAGCCGAAGTGGATATCGTTCCCCGTGTCCATGGCAGTGCCATGTTCACCAGGGGGCAGACCCAGATCTGCACCATTACGACATTGGCACCTCTTTCCGAAGCGAAGAGGATCGACGGGCTGGATGAAAATATCACCTCCCAGAGATATATGCACCAGTATAACTTCCCTTCCTACTCCGTAGGCGAGACAAAGCCCAGCAGGGGGCCGGGACGTCGTGAAATCGGGCATGGAGCCCTGGCAGAGCGTGCGCTTCTGCCGGTCATCCCCAGCGAGGAAGAATTCCCTTATGCCATGAGGCTGGTTTCCGAGACTTTTGAGTCCAACGGTTCCACTTCCCAGGCTTCTGTGTGCGCGTCTACCATGTCCCTTATGGCAGCCGGCGTACCGATTAAAAAGCCTGTAGCTGGTATTTCCTGCGGTCTTGTGACGGGCGATACCGATGATGATTACCTAGTGCTTACTGATATCCAGGGTCTGGAAGATTTCTTCGGCGACATGGACTTCAAGGTAGCCGGTACAAAGGAAGGCATTACCGCCATCCAGATGGATATCAAAATCCATGGCCTTACCCGCCCGATTGTAGAAGAAGCCATCCATCGCACCCATCAGGCCCGCAACTACATCCTGGACAACGTCATGCTGCCGTGCATCAGTGCTCCAAGGGACCATGTAAGCGAGTATGCCCCGAAGATCAAGAATATCACCATTGACCCGGCCAAGATCGGCGATGTAGTAGGGCAGAGGGGTAAGACCATCAATGCCATTACCGAGCAGTGCAACGTCAAGATCGACATTACCGATGACGGCTTTGTATCTGTCAGCGGAATGGACGAGAAGGGCATTGATGAGGCACTCCGCCTGATCCATGTCATTGTCACCGACTATTACGAAGGACAGGTCCTGGAAGGCAAAGTTGTCAGCATCAAGGAATTCGGCGCCTTTATCGAATTTGCCCCGGGCAAGGAAGGCATGGTGCACATCTCCAAGATTGCAAAGCACCGTATCGACCATGTAGAGGATGTGCTGACACTGGGCGACCATGTCCGCGTAAAATGCTTAGGCAAGGACAAGATGGGACGCTTCTCCTTCAGCATAAAAGACGTAAAGCAGGATTTCTGATCCTGTAACTGAAAAATAGTGCTGTAGCCTTTTCCTTGCAATGCATTAACCGCCTAGTCTTAAAAGACGATTTGCAATGCGGCATTTGACCTGTAAATGGAAATGCGCTTTTACAGCTTGTATTTCGATCAGTATTATGGAAACAGTGCACCTTTGAAATAAAATGCCTGCCTTGTTTCCATAGAGAATATGGATGGAAAAGGCATAGACCCGTTCTATGCCTTTTTCATTTCCTATTACCGCCTTGGGGAGGAGCCCTAATCCATGAAGCTGCCTTCATTTTTCTTAGCGGGACAGGTTTCCAGCCTGACCTCGTATTTTTCACTGCTCTTTTTTATGGTATTCCTGCCTGCCTGCCTGCTGGTATACCAGGTTTTCCCTCGAAAATGGAAGAAATATTTCCTGCTTCTGGCAAGCTGGGGATTCTACTGGCTGGTCAGCGGTACACTGATCGTATTCCTGGTTTTGTCATCTCTTTCCATGTTTTTCTTCGGCCTTGTGCTGGAGAACATGCAGCAGAAAATGGATGCGGGCCTGGAAGGCCTCTCAAGGCAGGAGAAGAAAGAAAAAAAGAAGCCTTACCTGGCGAAGCAGAGGGCGGTAGCCATCCTGGCTGCCATACTGCATGTGGGGCTGCTGCTGGTTTTAAAATATTCCGGCTTCTTTGCAACCAATGTAAATTCCCTGCTTTCGGTCATGGGGACCGGCATGAGCGTGCCAGTGCCTGATTTTGTTAAGCCACTGGGTATTTCTTTCTATACCCTTTCAGCGCTTTCCTATATCCTGGACGTTTACCGGGGAACGATAAAGGCGGACCACAACCCGCTAAGGCTGTCCTTGTTTCTTTCCTTCTTCCCACAGATCGTGGAGGGCCCTATCTGCAGATACCGTGAGACGGCGCAGCAGCTCTGGGATGCCGGTCCCATCCAGTACGATCATTTCATGAAAGGCCTGCAGCGCTACCTCTATGGCATGATGAAGAAAATCGTAGTGGCGGACCGGCTTAACACGGCTGTCAATATTATTTATACGAACAGCACCCAGTTTGACGGAGGCGTCATTGCCCTTTCCGCCGTCGCTTATACGCTACAGCTTTATATGGACTTTTCCGGGTCCATGGATGCGGTAGTGGGGATCGCCCAGATGTTCGGCATCACGATGCCGGAAAACTTTAAGCGGCCATTCTTCTCCAAGACAATTTCCGAGTTCTGGCAGAGATGGCACATCACTTTGGGCGCGTTCCTTAGGGATTATATCTTTTTCCCCATCACCACAGCGGACGGCATGAAAAAGCTGACAAAAAAAGCCAGGAAGAAATTCGGCAACCATTTCGGGCCCGTGCTTACCGGTTCCATCGCCCTGTTTTTCGTATGGGTGTGCAACGGGCTTTGGCATGGCGCCGGTTGGCATTATATCTTTTTTGGCATGTACCACCTGGTATTTATCCTGATCGGCAACTTTATCATGCCGGCAACGGTCTGGATGAACAAACACCTGGTACGCCCCTGGCAGGCATGGGCTTACAAAATTTTCCGTATCGTAAGGACCTGTATCCTGGTCTGCATCGGCGAGATGTTCTTCCGTGCGGATTCCCTTAGGATCGGGCTTGGCATGGCAAAAACCATGTTCACCCGGTTTACGCTGAAATCCTTTAACGGGCAGCTGCTTCAGACGCTGCAGATCGACATCCACGATGTCATCATCGTGCTTGTTACGACAGCCATTGTGTTTGTCATCAGCGTATTAAATGAAAACGGTTACGAGGTCAGGGAGCACCTGGCAGTAAAGAAGCTGCCGGTGCGCTGGGCGTTTTATTTAGGGCTTGTTTTGTATATCATTATTTTTGGCGCATACGGGTTCGGATACCTGCCGGTGGACCCGATGTATGCACAATACTAGAGGCGCTTTATGAAAATAAAATGGAATAGATGCATAAAAGTGCTGGGGTTCCTTGGCGTACTTGCCTGCTGCCTTGTATTCCTTTCTTTCCTGTTTCTGCCAAAGAATGATACGGATGAAGAAGGGATGAAGGATTTAAAATCCTCTTCCGTAGTGGCGGAACCGGAAAATACGATAGACGTCATCGTGGTGGGAGACAGCAACAGCTATGACTCCTTCCATCCGATGTATATGTGGAAGCAGTATGGCATCACTTCCTTTGACTGCGGCACGGCAGCCCAGGAGCTGTGCTATACACTGCCGATATTAAGAAACATATTCAAGACCCAGTCCCCGAAAGTCGTGGTGCTGGAGACAGACTGCATTTTCCGGGAATTTTCGGTGCCTTACCAGATCATGTATAAAGTAAATGAGGCGGTGCCGGCATTTGCCTACCATGACAGGTGGAAGAACCTGGATCTGAGGGATTTCAATTTCACAGTAGGCTATACGAATATCAGCACCACAAAAGGCTACGAGCCTTCGGACTTGACGGACCCGGGGACAGCAGAAGGGTGGATGGAGGAGACGGCCCAGCTGGAGCCGGTGCCTTCTGAATCCGTCCGTTACCTGAAAAGCATCCAGCAGCTTTGCCAGAAGAACGGTGCAAAGCTTCTTCTGGCCAGCGCCCCGAACACGGTAAGCTGGAATTATAAAAAGCATAATGCCACCCAGCAGCTGGCAAATGAGCTGGGGCTGGACTTTGTGGATTTAAACCTGTGCCAGGACGAGGTCCAGATTGACTGGTCCACCGATACCAGGGACAAGGGCGACCACCTGAATAATGATGGCGCAAAGAAAGTATCAAAATATTTCGGGCAGTACCTGCTGGACCATGGGCTTGCCACAGACCACCGGGAGGATGCCTGCGCCGCGGAATGGGACAAGTGCCTGCAGGATTATTACACGGTTTCGGCGGATTTGGACCAGTAACAGGAAGGGTAAAAGCGGAATGCAGTATTTATCCGGACAGCCTGCAGTAGGTACATAAAAAGCCTGGGAATGGAAAAGTGATAAAAAAACAGCCCAGGCAAGGAAAAGGACCAGGGGTTCCTATGAGCCTTTGGTCCTTTTTTTTCGTGCGCCCGGCGGCGCGCATTTCGAAACGTTGTAAGTCCGGGTGTTATCATTTTCGATTTCGGGCTGGAAAACCATTATTTCACGAGGATCTTTTCCAGGCTTTCATAGAAGGAAGGCCAGGAAATCCGTACACAGTCCGGGTGGGATATCTGGCTGTCCCCATCCGCGCAGAGGGCGGCAATCGTAAATGCCATGGCAATGCGGTGGTCCTCAAAGCTTTCCAAGTTGGCGCCATGGAGGGATTTTTTTCCATGGATAAGGAAGCCGTCTTCCGTAGGTACCACGTCGGCGCCCATGGCTTTTAAATTTTCCACAGTGGTATGGATCCGGTCGGTTTCCTTTGCCTTAAGGTCCGCTGCATCCCGGATGATGGTTTCCCCTTCCGAAAGGGCTGCCATGACAGCAAGGATGGGGATTTCGTCAATCAGGGACGGGATCATGTCCCCTTCCATAACCGTGCCATGGAGGAAGGAGCTTTTGACCAGGAGGTCGCAGACCGGTTCCCCGGAGACTTCCCTCTCATTTTTCTTTTTGATATCCGCACCCATCTTTTCACATACAGTAAGGATCCCAGCCCGGGTGGGGTTAATCCCTACATTCCGGATCAGCAAGGAACTGCCTTTTAAAAGTAAAGCTGCAGCAATAAAGTATGCCGCGGACGAAATGTCGCCGGGTACGTCGATTTCCTGGGCGTGCAGCACCGGGCGTGGCTGGATGGATACATCAAGACCCTGCTTTGAAATGCTGGCGCCGAAGGCGGAAAGCATCCTTTCGCTGTGGTCCCTGGAAGGGGCAGGCTCAGTCACCGTTACTGGACTGTCGGCATAAAGGCCGGCCAGAAGCAGGCAGGATTTGACCTGGGCACTGGCGATGGGCATCTGGTAATGGATCCCATGAAGATGGGAAGGACGGATGTCCAAAGGGGCACAGCCGTTGTTTTCCCGGCTTTTAATGTCCGCGCCCATTTCCGTAAGCGGGGTAAGGACCCGTTTCATGGGGCGGCTGTTTAAAGAGGCGTCGCCGCTGAGCGTGCTTGGAAACTCCTGGCCGCTCAGGAGCCCTGCCAGAAGGCGGGTAGTGGTGCCGCTGTTCCCGGTATCTAAAACTTCCTGCGGCGCTTTCAAGCCATCCAGGCCTTTGCCTTCTACGAAAAGGTCACCGGAGCCTTCCTCTTTTGTAATCCGGATCCCCATCTGTTTGAAACAGGAGATCGTGGATAGACAGTCTGCGCTGAACAGGCAGTTTTTGACCCGGGTGGTGCCTTCCGCTATAGAGCCGAAAATGACGCTGCGGTGGGAAATGGATTTATCGGATGGCACTGTGACAGTGCCGGAAACATGGTGGGCTGGATGAAGCAGCATAACGATTCCTTTCTATTTATTGTCATCGCCTGGCAAGGCGGTGACGCAGGCCGCGCCCTCACGCGAAGCGTGATCTTTCCTGGCGCGGATTTCCCGTTTTTATCATAAGGAGGGGCCCGCTTTCGCGGGTGATTCCTTGCGATGGACCAGCTATTTATTTGGGCTCATAAATATGGTACCGGAATTTCCGAAGGAGCCCTGTCGCATCAGCCAGGGCTTTGGCATCGTAAAACTCGATGGAAAGGACGCCGTCCTGGAATTCCCGGTTATGGATGATGCCGATGTTGCGGATGCTGATACGGTGGGTGGCAAGCCTGGTGGCGATGGTGGCGATCTCGCCGGCCTCGTCGATCAGGTCGCAGTAAAGCACAAAGCTCTCCCTGTAAGCGTTGCCCTTCTTCTGATTGATGGAATCCCGGTATTCTTTGGCATCCGCAAAAAAGCTGCGGATTTTTCCTTCTTCCTCCTTGGCGATTTCGCTGCGCACTTCCTGGAGGGAGGCAATATACTGGTCAATGACAGGAAGGATCTGGGCTTTGTTCCCTTCCGTAATTTCCGTCCACATGTCCGGCGAGGAAGAGGAAATGCGGGTGATATCCTTGAATCCTCCGGCGGCAATGGTCTTTAAAGTCTGGCGCTCTGTATCATTTTCCCGTACCAGGTTTACCAATGCAGCGGAGATGATATGGGGCACATGGCTTACGCAGGCCGTGGCAAAATCATGCTCCTTCGTGGTAAGCCGGATCGGGATCATGTCCAGGTCCTTAATGAAAGCCTTGTATTCCTCGATCGGGCCATCCGGTACCTTTTCTCCGGGGGTCATCAGGAAATAGACATTTTCAAACAGGTAGGCATCCGCATGGGCAAATCCGGTATTCTCGGTACCGGCCATAGGGTGGCCTCCGATAAACCGGTCCTCGACGCCAAGGGCTTTTGCTTCTTCCTGGATCTGCCCTTTCATACTGCTGACATCTGATAAAATAAGGCTTCCATTTTCTTTTGTAAAAGGCACCAGGGATTTTAACAGTGCCTTATTTACATCTACAGGCGCGCATAGGAAGATGAGGCTGCAGGATGCAAATTCCGGTGTGATGCCTGAAAAAACTTTGTCCGCGGCTTTCTTTTCCAGCGCAAGATGGCGGGTTTCTTCTTTCGTATCGCAGGCTAGTACCTGGACCTGCGGCTTTTTTCTTTTCATGGTCATGGCAAGGGAGCCGCCGATAAGCCCCAGGCCGATGATCCCTACTTTTTTAACAGTCATGGTTCCTCCGAAAGGATTAAATAGATAAGTACAAACGCCGCATTACAAAACGCCCTTAAGGAGGGCCGCGCCATAAAAGGCCGTGATTCGCGCGAAGGCGCGGCCTATGTCACTGCCTTGCCAGGCGAGACAGCGGGCGATGCAGCATGATATTACAAGTATACTTTATTCAGATGGAAAAAGGAAAAAACTTTCCCTTCAAAATTGCCCCCTGGTATCCGGTTCATACCTTTTTTCAATTCTCAAAAGCCCTGCTTTCGCAGTTTGACGCGTAAAATTTCATTCAACATTGTCAGATTTGTTTAATTTGACAAAATATTCTTGAGTCTTATCAGATTATTTAGTAAAATAGCCATGTCAGTAGTACGGGACAGACGCCGCATTCCAAATCGTACATATGGAGAGCCACGCCATTATAGACCGCACTTCGTGCGGCGGCGTGGCCTGCGTCACCACCCGAAGGGGGGATGACATAGGACGATGCGGCTAGTGCATCGCAAGGGATCCTCCCGCTAAAGCGGGTCCCTCCTTACGATATAAAAACGGAAAGAGAAGGACAGTTTTTAATAAAATATTAATATCGCCACGTTCCATTTGTGTGCGGGAAAGAAAGGGTGAAGGTATATGAATGTTTACACAACCGACAAAATCCGTAACGTAGCTGTGCTGGGAAATGGCAGCTGCGGCAAGACAACCCTGGTGGAAGCCATGGCATACCTGGCCGGGCTTACTACACGGATGGGCACGATTGCGGATGGCAATACCATCAGCGATTTTGACCCGGAAGAAGTAAAGAGGACATTTTCCATCAATACTTCCATCGTCCCCCTGGAATGGCAGGGGATGAAGATCAACCTGCTGGACGCGCCTGGATATCCGGGATTTGTAGGGGAAGTGGACGAGGCTGTCAGCGCGGCTGACGCGGCCGTTATTGTCGTATCCGGCAAGAACGGGGTGGAAGCCGGCACGAAAAAGGCTTTTGACCTCTGCGAGAAATACAACCTGCCCAGGATTTTTTATGTATCGGATATGGATATGGACGACGTATCCTTCCGGCAGGTAGTAGAAGATTTAAAAGAACTTTATGGAAACAGGGTGGCGCCTTTCCATCTCCCCATCCGTGAAAACCAGAAGTTCGTTGGCTATGTGAACGTGGTCAGCATGACTGGGAACCGCTGGAAAGAGAACGGGGAAGTGGAAGAATGCCCGATCCCGGATTACTCCATGGAAAACCTGGAAAGCGACAGGGAAGCTTTGATGGAGGCAGTAGCAGAGACCAGTGACGAGTTCATGGACCGTTATTTCAATGGAGATACTTTCTCTGAAAACGAAATCCGGAGCGCGCTGAAGGTCAACGTGGTGGACGGGACCATTACCCCGGTTACGATGGGGTCTTCTACCCTGTGCCAGGGACCGTACACGCTGCTGGATGATATCGTTAAATATTTCCCCAGCCCGGATACCCGCACCTGCGCAGGGCTGAACGTCAAACAGAACGAAGTGTTCCAGGCCGATTATGACTTCTCCCTGCCTAAGAGCGCTTATGTATTTAAGACCATCGTGGACCCCTTTATCGGCCGCTATTCTCTGATCAAGCTGAATTCCGGCGTATTAAAGACCGATGACCTTATTTATAATACCCGTACCGAAGAAGAGTTTAAGTGCGGGAAGATCTATATCATGACCGGAAGCCGTACGGAAGAAGTGCAGGAGCTCCATGCAGGTGATATTGCCGCCCTGGCAAAGCTGCCGGATACCGCCACCGGGGATTCCCTTGCCACAAAGTCTTCCCCAATCGTATATGGCAAGGCAGACATCACAAAGCCCTATTACTATGTCAAATTCGACGCTGCAAAGAAGGGCGATGAGGACAAGGTTTCCCAGGCGCTGCAGAAGGTCATGCAGGAAGACCTTACCGTAAAGGTCGTAAATGACGTGGAAAACCACCAGTCCCTGCTTTATGGCATTGGCGATATCCATCTGGATACCGTAGTCAGCAAACTGAAGGATAAATACAAGACCCAGATCGTCCTTTCCAAACCAAAGGTAGCTTATAAGGAAACGATCTTGAAAACAGCGGACGTGGAATCCAAATACAAAAAGCAGTCCGGCGGCCATGGCCAGTACGGGCATGTAAAAATGATTTTCGAACCCTCCGGCAACCTGGACCAGCCTTATGTATTTGAGCAGAGGGTAGTCGGGGGCAGCGTCCCGAAGAACTACTTCCCGGCAGTGGAAAAGGGAATCCAGGAATGCGTTACCGCAGGGCCTTTGGCAGGATATCCTGTCGTAGGCGTAAAAGCCATCCTTTATGATGGATCCTACCATCCTGTCGATTCTTCGGAAATGGCATTCAAGGTTGCTTCCATCCAGGCATTCAAAGACGGGTTTATGAAAGCAGACCCTGTCCTCCTGGAGCCGATCGAAGAGCTGCATGTCATTGTAGAAGACAAGTATACCGGCGACATCATGGGTGATTTGAACAAACGCCGTGGCAGGGTGCTGGGGATGGCTCCTACCGATGACGGCAGGAGCGAGATCACCGCGGAAGTGCCTATGTCAGAAATCTTCGATTATACTTTGGACCTCCGTGCCATGACCGGAGGCACCGGCACGTTCTCTTATACGTTTGCCCGTTATGAACAGGCACCCAGGGATGTGCAGGAAAAAGAAGTAGCGGCAAGGGCAGCTGAAAATTCATAATTTTTTTCCGGAAAGAAAGGAAACAAGACGGCCAGCAGGAAGGATATCCTGCTGGCTGTTTCTATGCAATGGTACTGCGCTGGATTTTTTTATTTTGATGGCAGAAGGGCAGGGCGTAAGGCAGCACTTTTTATGAAAAACCGCTGGCCAGGACCCATAGCCAGGCTCGCTATAGTCTTGACAATCTCCGGTATTATGAGTAAACTTTTTTCTATATGAGAAAAACCCATATTGTGCATTTTGCGCATTTTGAAGAAAAATTCCGGGACTTCCTGCCGTTATTCGGCAGGCATGTTTTTGCGTTGCAGGAAAAAGGTCCGGTCATGGAATGGAGGAACTGGTATGACTGTCCCATATAACCATAGGGAAATCGAAGAAAAATGGAGGAAAACCTGGGAAGAGCACCCCATTAATGTAAATGATGGGAAAAAGGAAAAATATTACTGCCTGGATATGTTCCCATATCCCTCCGGAAACGGGCTGCATGTAGGCCATTGGAGAGGCTATGTCATTTCTGATGTATGGAGCCGTTATAAATTAATGCATGGCTATTACGTCATCCACCCCATGGGATGGGACGCATTCGGGCTTCCTGCAGAAAATTATGCCATCAAGCACCATGTCCATCCGGAAATTTCCACCAACGACAACATCCGGAATATCAAAAGGCAGATCAAGCAGATCGCTGCCATTTATGACTGGGACATGGAAGTAAATACCACGGACCCGAAATTCTATAAATGGACCCAGTGGATCTTCGTCCAGATGTTCAAGCATGGCCTGGCATATGAGAAGAAGATGCCGATTAACTGGTGCCCCTCCTGCAAGACCGGGCTTGCCAACGAGGAAGTCGTAAACGGCAGGTGCGAGCGCTGCGGATCACCGGTTACCAAAAAGAACCTGCGCCAGTGGATGCTGAAAATTACGGCATACGCAGACCGCCTGCTGGACGGCCTCAAAGACCTGGAATGGCCGGAAAAGGTTAAAAAGATGCAGACCGACTGGATCGGCCGCAGTTACGGCGCGGAAGTAGATTTCCAGGTTGACGGCAGGGATGAGAAGATCACGGTTTATACCACCCGTCCGGATACCCTCTATGGCTGCACCTTCATGGTCATGGCGCCGGAAAACCCCATGGCAAAGGACCTTGCGACAGAGGGACAGAAAGAAGCCGTAGAAAAATATATCTATGAAACTTCTTTAAAATCCAATATCGACAGGATGCAGGACCACGAAAAGACCGGCGTCTTCACCGGCTCTTATGCCATCAACCCGATGAATGGCAAGAAAGTGCCGATTTATCTGGCTGACTATGTATTGGCAGACTATGGTACCGGCGCCGTAATGTGCGTGCCTGCCCATGATGACAGGGACTTTGAGTTCGCGAAGAAATTCGGCCTGCCGATCATCCAGGTTATCGCAAAAGACGGTAAGGAAATCCCGGATATGCAGGAAGCTTATACCCAGGCCAGCGGCACTATGATCAATTCCGGAGAATGGAACGGCCTGGAATCTTCCAAGCTGAAAAAAGAAGCCCCGGAAATGATTGAAAAGAAGGGCTTTGGCCGCAAGACTACCAATTACAAGCTCAGGGACTGGGTGTTCTCCCGCCAGCGTTACTGGGGCGAGCCAATCCCTATTATCCACTGCCCGAAATGCGGCGCCGTACCGGTACCGGAAGACCAGCTGCCGGTACTCCTTCCGGAAGTAGAATCCTATGAACCCACCGGCACGGGGGAATCCCCTCTGGCTGCCATTGATTCCTGGGTCAATACCACCTGCCCATGCTGCGGCGGGCCGGCAAAGAGGGAAACCAATACCATGCCTCAGTGGGCTGGCTCTTCCTGGTATTTCCTCCGATACGTAGACAACAAGAATGACAAGGAACTGGTTTCCAAGGAAAAAGCGGACAAATACCTGCCGGTAGACATGTATGTAGGCGGGGTAGAGCATGCCGTGCTGCACCTGCTTTATTCCAGGTTCTATACCAAATTCCTGCATGACATCGGGGCCATTGATTTTGACGAGCCCTTTAAGAGGCTGTTTAACCAGGGAATGATCACCGGCAAGAACGGCATCAAGATGAGCAAGTCCAAGGGCAATGTCATATCCCCGGATGACCTGGTAGAAGACTATGGCTGTGATTCCCTCAGGGTTTATGAGCTTTTCGTCGGGCCGCCTGAACTGGATGCCGAATGGGATGACCGCGGGATTGAAGGCGTTTACCGTTTCCTCACCAAGTTCTGGAGGCTGGTCCAGGAGCAGAAGGACAGGGATGTCCCGGAGACAAGGAAGCTCCTGCAGCTGCGTAACAAGCTCATCAAGGATATTACGGACCGTATCGAGACCTTCAGCCTGAATACCGCTATTTCCAAGTTCATGGAATACAACAACGCTATGTGTAATTTGGCAAAGGACGGCGGTGTGGACAAGAAGACTTTGAGCGTCTATACCCAGCTTCTTGCACCTTTTGCGCCCCATATTGCAGAGGAAATGTGGCAGGAGCTTGGCAACGAGGGCTCTGTATTTGAGAGCACCTGGCCGGAGTATGACCCGCAGTACCTGGAAGATGACGAAGTACAGATCCCGGTACAGCTGAACGGCAAGGCAAGGGCAGTCATCGAAATGCCGAAGGATGCTTCCAAAGAAGAAGTGCTCTCCAAGGCAAAAGAAGCCGTAAGCAGCAAACTGGATGGAAAGACCATCGTAAAAGAGATTTACGTCCCGGGTAAAATTGTCAACCTGGTAGTAAAATAATAGACAGCAAGGAGATATTATGGAAAAGATTCAGATGTCCACGCCTCTTGTAGAGATGGACGGGGACGAAATGACCAGGGTTATTTGGAAAATCATTAAAGACGAGCTGATCTGCCCTTTCATTGATTTAAAGACAGAATATTATGACCTGGGCCTTAAGCACCGTAATGAAACCGATGACCAGGTCACCATTGATTCTGCCAATGCCACGAAAAAATACGGCGTTGCGGTAAAATGCGCTACCATTACCCCGAATGCGGCAAGGGTGGAAGAGTACGGCCTTAAGGAAATGTGGAAGAGCCCCAACGGCACCATCCGTGCCATGCTGGACGGCACCGTTTTCCGTACCCCGATCCATGTAAAGGGCATTGATCCTTGCGTAAAGAACTGGAAAAAACCCATCACCATCGCCCGTCACGCATATGGCGACGTATATAAGAATACGGAAATGAAGATCCCGGGACCGGGAAAGGCCGAGCTGGTATTTACCGCAGAAGACGGCACTGTGACCAGGCAGACCATTTTTGATTTTGACTGCCCGGGCGTGGTACAGGGACAGTACAACCTGGTCCCTTCCATCCGTTCCTTCGCACGCAGCAGCTTCCGTTTCGCGCTGGAGCAGAAAAAGGACCTTTGGTTTGCGACCAAGGATACGATTTCCAAGAAATACGACCATACTTTCAAGGATATCTTCCAGGAAATTTATGATACCGAATTCAAAGAGCAGTTTGAAAAAGCCGGCATCACCTATTTCTACACCTTGATCGATGACGCGGTAGCCAGGGTCATGAAGTCAGAAGGCGGCTTCATCTGGGCTTGTAAAAACTATGACGGAGACGTCATGAGCGACATGCTTTCGTCTGCATGCGGTTCCCTGGCAATGATGACTTCTGTACTGGTATCACCGGAAGGCATTTACGAATATGAAGCTGCACATGGTACGGTACAGCGCCATTACTATAAATACTTGAAGGGGGAAGAGACTTCCACCAATTCCGTTGCTACCATATTTGCATGGACCGGCGCACTGCGTAAGAGGGGAGAGCTGGACAAAATCCCGGCACTGCAGAATTTTGCGGACGCCTTGGAGAAAGCTACCCTGGAGACCATCGAATCCGGGCATATGACGAAAGACCTGGCACTGATCACAGAGCTGGAGGATGTGACCGTGCTGAACACGGAGCAGTTTATCAAGGCAATTCGTGAGCGTTTAACGGCACTCCTGGAACAGGCATAAAGCACAAAGGTGCCAACGCGCCCTTCTTTTACAGGCGGGCATGCCGCGTGCCCGTAAATAAGAGGCTGCAGACGCGGGTAAAAAGAGAAAGCGGGTAAGAGGAATGAACAGGAACATTTCGAATGTCGTGGTGCGAAGGATGCCAAGGTACTACCGTTACCTTTCAGACCTTCTGGACAATGGGATCGAACGTATTTCATCCAACGAGCTCAGCAAGATGATGAACGTAACGGCTTCCCAGATCCGCCAGGATTTGAATAATTTCGGAGGCTTCGGGCAGCAGGGATACGGCTATAACGTAGAGTACCTCCACCAGGAAATCGGTAAAATCCTGGGGCTGGATAAAAAGCACCATATCATCATCATCGGGGCAGGCCATCTTGGACAGGCGCTTGCCAATTATGTGAATTTTGAAAAAAGAGGCTTTGTCATTGCGGGCATTTTCGATATCAACCCCAGCCTGAAGGGCTTGTCCGTCCGTGGCGTACAGATCCGGATGATGGATGAATTGGATGAATTTGTATTAAACCATGATGTAGATATCGCCGCGTTTACGATGCCGAAATCAAAGGCACCGGAAATCGGCGAGCAGGTTGTCAGCCTTGGGATCAAGGCGATTTGGAATTTTGCCAATATGGACCTGAACCTTCCGGAAGACGTGATCGTGGAAAACGTCCACCTTTCGGACAGCTTGATGCAGCTTTCTTACAGCATTGAGCAGAGAAGGCAGAACGAAGAATAAGATGGAAAAGGAAAAGGATATCCGGCATGCCGGTTATCCTTTTTCCGGCAGGAGGGAAAATGAAGACCTGTTTATCAGCAGAGGAAATGAAACTTTGCGATTCCAATACCATGCAGCACTACGGCGTGCCCAGCTGTGTATTAATGGAACGGGCTGCCCTGGAATTTGTCCGGTCCCTGCATAAAGAAAAAGCGGACCTCTCCAGGGTGCTGGTTGTCTGCGGCAGCGGCAACAATGGCGGTGACGGCATGGCCGCGGCCAGGATGCTGTTCCTGGAGCATTTCCAGGTGGACGTCGTAATGATCGGGAATCCCCAGAAAGCTTCGGAGGAAGCCAGTCGGCAGATGGGGATCCTGGAAAAATACGGGATCCCGCTTTTCGATAAGTTGCCGGAGGGGAAAAGCTATACCTGTATTGTAGATGCCATTTTCGGGACGGGCCTTTCCCGTCCCATCGAAGGGCGCTATGCCCAGTGCATCCGGGAACTTAACGAGATGGAAGGCTATAAAGCCGCCGTGGACATCGCCTCCGGCGTTTCTGCCGATACAGGGGATATCCTGGGATGTGCTTTCCACGCGGACATTACGGTAACCATGGCGTTTGCCAAGTACGGCCAGCTTCTTTATCCGGGAAAAGCCCAGACCGGAAAGCTTATTGTAGCCCAGATCGGAATTACCCCGGAAAGCTTCCTGGACCTTCATCCGCAGGGCGTTTATTACGAAGAGGATGATTTAAAAGCCCTGCTGCCGAAACGCAGTGAAGATTCCAATAAAGGTACCTACGGGAAAGTGCTTTCCGTGACAGGTTCTTATGACATGGCCGGGGCATCCTTCCTTTCTTCTTCCGCTGCATATGCCGCCGGGGCAGGCCTGGTTTCTATCCTTTCACCGGAAGCGAACAGGATCCCCCTGCAGACGCTGCTGCCGGAAGCGGTTTTAAAGTCCTATGAAGGGGATGGTACCAGGGAATTGGAGGAAATCCTGCCGAAAGCCACCTCCATTGTCTGCGGCTGCGGCCTTGGTACCTCAGAAGAAGCTTCCTCCCTTTTGGAGGCACTGCTGCAGGAAGCATCCGCGCCTATGGTATTGGATGCGGACGCGCTGAACCTGATGGCAGAGGATGACCTTCTGGCTGATGAAGCCTGCGGTTTCCAGGGCCAGCTGGTACTGACACCGCACCTCGGGGAAGCGGCAAGGCTTCTGCACACCGATATTGCGTCTGTGCAGGAAGATAAAATCGGCTCCGCCAGGAAAATTTCCCAGCAGTTCCAGGCAGTCTGCGTTTTAAAGGACGCTTCCACCGTCTGCTGCGATACGGAGGGCAGGCTTTTCATCAATACCTCCGGCTGCAGCGCCATGTCCAAGGGAGGCTCCGGCGACGTGCTGGCAGGGACCGTCGCAGGCCTTCTTGCCCAGGGGATGGATGAGTGGTCCGCGGCAACCTGCGCCGTTTATCTTCATGGGAAAGCAGGAGAGTATATGGAAAAAGAAACCGGTGCCCATGGGCTTTTCGCAAGGGAGCTTGTCAGGGGCATCCGTGAAATGATAAAGGAGACAGCAGAATGTTAATGTTTGAGCGGGCGGAAGCAAGGATCAGCCTGGATGCCATCATGCACAATATGGAAGCAATGTATGCCCGTGTACCGGATTCCACCCAGATGGTTGCCGTCATAAAGTCAGACGGTTATGGACACGGCGCGGTGGAAATCGCACAGGAAATCGAACCTTTGGATTATTTATACGGCTTTGCGGTGGCAACCCTGGAAGAGGGCATCCAGCTTCGCCAGCATGGGATAAAGAAACCCATCATGGTGCTGGGGTTTGTTTTCCCGCCCCAATACGAGAATGCAATCCGCCAAGGGCTCATGGTGCCGATTTTTACGACGGAGGCAGCCAAGGCGCTTTCCGATACGGCAGTAAAGATGGGCAAAGCTGCGCCTTTCCAGCTGGCGGTAGATACCGGCATGAACCGGATCGGCCTTTCTGTCAGCGAAGAGTCCGTAAAGGAAGCGGCAGAGATCACCCGCCTTCCGGGGATCCATGCGGAAGGCATGTTCACCCATTTCTTTGCCTCTGACAGTGCGGACAAGACATCCGCCAACAGGCAGTTCGAGAAATTCAAATGGTTCTATGAACAGCTCCAGGAGGAAGGGGTGCAGATCCCCCATGTCCACTGCAGCAATTCCGCAGCCCTCATCGACATGCCATATGCCGCCATGGACCTGGTGCGGGCAGGGATCACCCTTTACGGCCTCGCCCCCTCCGACGAGGTGACAGACATCGGCCTTATGCCGGTGATGGAACTGGTGGCAAGGGTTTCTTATATTAAGACCGTCCCCATGGGCGAGACCATCAGCTATGGAGGCATTTATACAGCCCCCTCCGACAGGCGCATCGCGACCATCGGCTTTGGTTACGCGGATGGCTACCCCAGGTCTTTGTCCAATAAAGGGTATGTCCTCCTCCATGGGAAAAAGGCGCCCATCTGTGGCAGGGTCTGCATGGACCAGTTCATGGTGGATGTGACCGATATCCCGGATGCGAAGATTGGCGACGAGGCAGTCCTGGTAGGCAGAAGCGGCGATGAATGCATCACCATGGAGAAGCTGGGAGATTTAAGCGGGCGGTTTAATTATGAATTTGCCTGTGATATCGGGAAAAGGGTCCCCAGGGTCTTTACCAAAGAGGGCAGGGAGCCTTTCGGGCACGATGGGCTTTTTCTTGACGAAACAAGGCCAAAATGATACATTTTTATATGTTCGTTAATAAAATTACCTCAGTCTGAGCTTTTTTAGGAAGGTGGAACTTTCATGGACGACGGCGCCGCGGCGTTGCTTGGCATTTTTCTGTTTCTTTTTTTCCTGGTAATGGAGTATATCACATCTGCATACCTTTCTGCGTTAACCAGCTGTTCCCAGAAAGACGCGGATGAGCTGCCTGACAATAAACAGGGCAGGCGCATCCGCTTTTTTATGGACAGGCCCCATGCGGTATTAAGGGTACGGCAGACCATACTCTGCATCTGCAACATGCTGGCAGGCCTTTTGATCATAGGCCCCGTCAGCCATGTGTTTTTCCCGATTTTGGAGGAAGGCAGGAAATGGCAGGAAATCATTGTGGTGGCCATCGTCATCCTGGTGCTGCTGCTGTTTACTTTGTGGATCGGGGCTTTCCTGCCCCACCTTGTAGGAGAGCATAAAGGCATCCAGTACGCTTACAAATACACCGGGATCTTTACACTGCTTTACTATCTGACAAAACCCATGTCGGCTGCTGCCAGGGTCCTGAGCGGATGGGTCGGCCGGCTGGACGGGATTGACGCCAAAGACACCCGGGAAGATGTCACCGAGGAAGAGATCATCTCCATGGTCAACGAAGGGCATGAACAGGGCACGATCCAGGAGAGCCAGGCGGAAATGATCCATAACATTTTCGAGCTGGATGACACGGAAGCCGGGGATATCATGACAGTGCGTAAAAGCATTGTCGCCCTGGACTGTGAGATGCGCTTTGGGGATGCTTTTTCCTTCATGCTGCAGGAGCACTATTCCAGGTTCCCTGTCTACCAGGAGGACCTGGACCATATCACCGGCATCGTCCATATCAAGGACGCCATGCAGTGTGAGCAGAAAGAGAGTTATAAGGACCAGAAAATCAAAGATGTGCCGGGCCTTGTAAGGGATGCCATCTTTATTCCTGAAACCCAGAGTATCAATACGCTTTTCCGCACCATGCAGTCCCAGAAGAGCCATATGGTCATCGTAGTGGACGAATATGGCCAGACCTCCGGCATTGTATCCATGGAAGACATCCTGGAGGAGATCGTGGGCAATATTGAAGATGAGCACGATGACGAGGAGGCCATGATCGTAAAAAGAGGGGACCACAGCTTCCTCTTGAACGGGATGGCAGACCTGGAAGATGTGGAGGACGCCCTTGGGATCACCATCGACGTGGACGATGTAGAGACCCTGAACGGGCTGCTCGTGACCCTCATTGATAAAATTCCTGAGGATAACGAACGTTTTGACGTTTTATACAAAGGCTACCTGTTCCGCGTGCTGTCGGTAAAGAACAAGACGATCCGCAGCGTGCTGGCGATCCGGCGGAAGAATGCCGATGAACAGGCACACGGGAATACCGACGGCCAGGTAAATGGCAGGACGCAGGCGGGCCGGGACACAAACGAAGGACACGCTGTTACAGGCAAAGAACATAATAAGGCAAACAAGGGAGAGGAGTAAAAAGATGTCTGGACATTCTAAATTCGCAAATATTAAACATAAAAAAGAGAAAAATGACGCAGCAAAAGGCAAGGTCTTTACCATTATCGGAAGGGAAATCGCGGTAGCCGTAAAAGAGGGCGGCCCGGACCCGGAGAACAACAGCAAGCTGCGTGACGTAGTTGCCAAGGCAAAAGCAGCCAACATGCCCAATGATACCATTGAGAGGGGCATTAAAAAGGCAGCCGGCGACCTGGGCAGCGTCAATTATGAATCTGTTACCTACGAAGGCTATGGCCCCAGCGGCACAGCCATTATCGTAAAAGCCCTTACCGATAACAAGAACCGTACGGCTGCCAACGTCAGGAGCGCTTTTTCCAAGGGCAACGGCAACGTAGGGACCCAGGGATGCGTATCCTTCATGTTTGATGAAAAAGGACAGATCATCGTAGACAAGGAAGAATGTGACATGGACGCAGACGACCTTATGATGACTGCTCTTGATGCAGGGGCAGATGATTTTAAAGAAGAAGAGGACAGCTATGAAATCCTCACCGATCCGGCATCCTTCAGCCAGGTAAGGCAGGGGCTCGAAGACGCAGGAGTGCCTATGGCATCCGCTGAAGTAACCATGATCCCCCAGACTTATGTAACACTGACGGATGAGCAGGACATTTACCATATTAAGAAAACCCTGGAAATGCTGGAAGATGATGATGACGTCCAGGAAGTATACCACAACTGGGATATGCCAGAGGATGAAGACTGACAGGTGACAAATGGCACAGGCTAAGAAAACCACAAAAAAAACAGCGGGCACCCGTAAAAAAACGGGAAATACCCGCAAGGCTTCCCGCCGGAAAAAAGAGCTGGAACGCAGGAGGGTTTTCCGAAACAATGTCATTATGATTACCATCTTCGTCATCAGCCTCCTCCTGCTGTTAAGCATGGGAGGCATTGGCGGCGCGGCTGCAAGGTATTTCCGGAACCTTTTACTGGGTGCCTTTGGTTTTTTGGCTTATTTCTTCCCGTTTTTCCTGTTTGGCCTTAGCGTCTACATCTATGTAGCAAAACGAGGTGGGGATACTGCGGTACGCTTATCCGCCATCTGCGTCCTGTTCCTGTTCCTGTGCCTATTTGCCGAACTGGTAAGCGGGAGCTATAAAATAGACCCGTCTTTTCCTTCTTTAGTGCGGCACAGCCAGGAGGCAAAACTGGGCGGAGGCGCCTGCGGGGCAGGGCTTGAAATCCTGTTCCGGGGGGCTTTTGGCTTTGCCGGGGCTATGGTCATTGACCTGGCAGTGCTCATTTTATGCCTTGTTGTTTTAACCGGGAAATCCTTTGTGGATACCGTAGGCCGCCATACGGCCCAGGCATACCGGAAAACAAAGGAAAATGTGTCCCGGAAGCGTGAAGAGCATCGGAAGGAACTGGAAGAAAAGAAAAACCTGCGCATGAACCATGTGGTAGACGGGGTAAGCCGGGACACAAAGATCCTGGACCCTGGCAGCCTTTCGGATACAAAGATCGAAGGCACTACCCATGTCAAATCGCTTAATTCCCTGTTGCACGCGGAAAGCCCTTCCGGGAGCCTTGGCAAAAGGCCGAACTGGAACGTCCTGCACGGGGTTTCGGAAGAACCACAGGCGGACGGGTCCTTTGGTTCCTTTGCCGGGCAGAGCAGCCAGGATGCGGCAAAGCCGGACACTGCAGAGGCACCTTATCACACGGATGCCGCAGATGCCTGGGATGCGGCTGGCGCGGCCCAGGGAAATGGTTCAGATGCTTCCTGGCCTGTACAGGAAAACAGCGGGCAGGAAAGCCCTTATGCGGAAGAAAGCCCGGATGCGGATGCTTTCTACAATTATGGCGGGGACGGAACAGCCGGCAGCCAGCCTTCCTATTATGACGAGCCGAAAGAAGCCGGCAGCCAGCTTTCTTATTATGATGAGACAGGCACAGCGGATGGGCAGCCCTCTTTTGAGGACCCCGGGACGGATAACGGCCAGGCATATTCTGATAATGCCGGCCTTGAAAATGACCAGCCATACAATGACGAGGCTGGTATAGAGGATGAAGAGCATCCTTGTGACGAGGCTGGAAATAACGGCCTTGCCGCAGGGGCATCTGCCGCAATGGTGGCTTCTGCCAGGATGGCAGAGGATGCTGATGGCAAAGAGGGCAGCGGAAATGTAGTACGCCCTTACCAGTTCCCAGATATTGATTTCTTAAATAAGCCGGCCTCGCCCAGCTTCGGGCAGGACGACAATGCCAGCCAGAATCAGGCAAAGCTCCAGAAAACGCTGCAGAGTTTCGGCGTCAATGTCAAAGTCAACGGCTTCCAGCGGGGACCCAGCGTCACCCGCTATGAAATCCTCCCGGCTCCTGGAGTCAAGGTGAGCAAGATTGTAAGCCTGCAGGATGACTTGAAGCTGACCCTGGCCGCACCGGACATCCGGATCGAGGCGCCGATCCCCGGAAAAAGCGCCATCGGCATCGAAGTGCCGAATAAAAACAGGGTCACGGTCACCCTCCGGGAATTGATTGATACAGATGCGTTCCGGAACCAGAAATCCAAAATCGCATTTGCGGCCGGAAAAGACATCAATGGGAATGTCGTAATCGCGGACATCCAGAAAATGCCCCATCTTTTGATTGCGGGCGCCACCGGGTCCGGCAAATCCGTCTGCATCAATTCAATCATTATGAGCATCCTTTACCACGCCCGCCCGGACGAGATCAAGATGATCATGGTGGACCCGAAAGTCGTGGAGCTGAGCATGTACAACGGGATCCCCCACCTTTTGACACCGGTGGTCACAGACCCGAAAAAGGCTGCCGGGGCTTTGAACTGGGCAGTGGCGGAAATGACCCGCCGCTACAAGCTGTTTGCATCTGAAAATGTAAAAGAAATTAAATCCTATAACCATAAAGCCCAGAAATCGAACCATGAAAACGGCGTACTGATGGAAATCCTTCCCATGATCGTCATCGTGGTGGACGAGCTGGCAGACCTTATGATGACGACAGCCCATGAAGTGGAAGATTCCATCGTCCATATCGCCCAGCTGGGGCGCGCGGCCGGGATCCACCTGGTCATCGCCACACAGCGTCCTTCTGTCAATGTCATCACCGGCCTGATCAAGGCAAATATGCCATCCAGGATCGCATTTGCGGTATCTTCCGGTACCGATTCCAGGACAATCCTGGACATGAACGGGGCCGAGAAGCTCCTGGGCAATGGCGACATGCTTTATTACCCGCAGGGGCTTACAAAGCCACGAAGGGTGCAGGGTGCTTTCGTTTCCGACGAGGAAGTGGGCAGGGTCGTAAATTTCCTTAAGGATTCCAATGAGAAACCGGATTACAATGAAAGCATCTCCCAGCAGGAGCACCAGTCTTCTTCTTTTGGATCGTCACAGGAGGAAGAGCAGCAGGATGACCGGGACGAGCTTTTTGAAGCGGCAGGGAGATTCCTGATCACGTCACAGAAAGGTTCCATCGGTTCCCTGCAGAGGAAATTCCGCATCGGTTTTAACAGGGCAGCCAGGATCGTAGACCAGCTGGAAGAAGCCGGCGTACTTGGTCCTGAAGAAGGGACAAAGCCCAGGCAGGTCCTGATGACCATAGAAGAATTTGAATCATACATCGCGCAGTCTTAGGGAGGCTGTACCACTTAAGGGGGTAGCAAAATGCCCTGGTGCAGCCAGCAGGCGCAAAAACGCGCCCAGAGGGAATGGAAAAGGAGGTAAGCACATGCTTTCAGACATTGAGATTGCACAGCAGTGCGAAATGGAGCCCATCACCAAAGTAGCGGAAAAGGTAGGCGTTTCAGAAGACGACCTGGAACTTTACGGCAAGTACAAGGCAAAGCTTTCGGACGAACTGGAAAAGAAAGCCGCTTCCAACCCGGACGGCAAACTGGTCCTTGTAACAGCTATCAACCCGACCCCGGCAGGGGAAGGCAAGACCACTACCAGCGTGGGCCTGGCAGAAGGCCTTTGGAAGTGCGGGAAAAAGGCGGTCCTTGCTTTAAGGGAGCCGTCCCTTGGACCCTGCTTTGGCATTAAAGGCGGCGCTGCCGGCGGAGGATACGCACAGCTCGTCCCCATGGAAGATTTGAACCTTCACTTTACCGGCGACTTCCATGCCATTACCTCTGCCAACAACCTCCTTGCAGCCATGCTGGACAACCATATCCAGCAGGGGAATGAACTGGGCATTGACACCAGGCAGGTGGTCTGGAAACGCTGCGAAGACATGAACGACAGGGTGCTGCGTAATATCGTGGTAGGCCTTGGGGCAAAGGCAGACGGCTATGTCCGGGAAGACCACTTCATTATCACGGTGGCTTCCGAAGTCATGGCAGTGCTGTGCCTTGCAACCGATATGAAGGACCTCAAAAAGCGCCTGGCACGCATGATCGTGGCATATACCAGGGATGGTAAACCCATCACGGCTGACGACCTGCATGCGACCGGCGCTATGGCAGCCCTCCTGAAGGATGCCATCAAGCCGAACATGATCCAGACATTGGAGCACCATCCTGCCATTGTGCATGGCGGCCCGTTTGCCAACATTGCCCATGGATGCAACAGCGTACGTGCCACCAAGATGGCTTTGAAACTTGGAGATATCTGTGTGACCGAGGGAGGCTTCGGTGCCGACCTGGGCGCAGAGAAGTTTATGGATATCAAATGCCGCATGGCTGGGCTGAAACCGGATGCAGTCGTCCTTGTCGCAACTGCCAGGGCACTGAAATATAACGGCGGGGTTCCGAAAGACCAGACTTCCGAGCCCAATATGGAAGCGCTTAAGAAGGGCATCGTAAACCTGGAGAAGCATATCGAAAACATCCAGAAGTTCGGCGTGCCACTTGTCGTAGCAATCAATAAATTTGTCACGGATACGCCGGAAGAATTCCAGTATATCGAGGACTTCTGCAGGGACAGGGGCTGTGAATTCGCCCTTTCCGAAGTCTGGGAAAAGGGCGGCGAAGGCGGCGTAGACCTTGCCAAGAGCCTGATCCGCACCCTGGAAACCAAGGAAAGCCATTACCAGCCGATATATGATGTGGACCTTCCGATCAAGGAAAAGATCGAAACCATCGCCAGGGAAATCTATGGCGCAGACGGGGTTACCTATTCCGCAGCAGCAGAGCGCGAAATCAAGCGGATGGAAAAACTGGGGCTGGACAAGCTGCCGATCTGCATGGCCAAGACGCAGTATTCCTTGTCTGATGACAAGGACAAGCTGGGACGCCCCACCGGGTTTACCGTAAATGTAAGGGACCTTTATCCTTCCGCCGGCGCAGGCTTCCTGGTTGCCCTTCTGGGCAATATCATGACCATGCCAGGGCTTCCGAAAGTACCGGCTGCCAACAATATTGATGTCAACGAAAACAACCAGATCACAGGGCTCTTTTAATTAGGAGCCAGTAACCGTTTCGTATCGTAAAGAGAAGCCCGCTTCAGCGGGAGGTTTCTTTACGATGCACCGCCGCATCGTCCTATGTCACCGCCTGTCAAGGCGATGACGCAGGCCGCGCACTCATGCGAAGCGTGCCCTTTCATGGCGCGGCTCTCCTTAAGAGCTATGTCACCGCCTGGCCGGGCGGTGACGCAGGCCGCGTCTTCACACGAAGCGTGATCTTTCATAGCGCGGCTCTCCTTCAGGACGATTTGGAATGCGGCGTCTGTCGGTAATAGAGGAGGCAGGGCTTTAAACATGCAGATCATTGATGGAAAGAAAATTTCCGCCGAAGTAAAAGACGAAGTAAAGGCAAGGATGGAAAGGCTCAAATCCCAGGGGAAAGAAGGCTCCCTTGCCGTCATCCAGGTAGGGGATGACCCAGCTTCCTCCATTTACGTACGAAACAAGGCAAGGGCCTGCGAATACTGCGGCATTGGCAACATCACCAGCAAGCTGGACGCATCCTCCACCGAGGAAGAACTTCTGGCGCTCATTGACGCATATAACAAAGACCCGGATATCATCGGGATCCTGGTGCAGCTGCCGCTGCCTCCCCAGATGGATGAGGAGCATGTCATTGACGCCATTGCCTTGGACAAGGACGTGGATGGGTTCAGCAAGAAGAGCGTCGGCGCCCTGTGTATCGGCAGCAGCGGCCTTCGTTCCTGCACGCCGGCCGGGGTCATGGAGCTTTTGAAGCGTTACCATATCCAGATCGACGGGAAAAACTGCGTGGTTGTAGGCCGCAGCAATATTGTAGGCAAGCCCATGGCCATGATGCTGCTCAATGAAAACGGGACCGTTACCGTTGCCCATTCCCATACGGAGAATTTAAAGGAAATCTGCCGCCAGGCTGACATCCTGGTAGCTTCTGTGGGCAAAGCCCATTTCATTACGGCAGATTATGTAAAAGAAGGTGCCGTCGTCATTGACGTGGGGATTAACCGTACTGAAGACGGGCACCTGCAGGGAGACGTGGATTTTGACGATGTCAAAGAACATGCTTCCTATATCACCCCTGTGCCGGGAGGCGTAGGGCCCATGACCATCGCCATGCTGATGAATAACTGTGCCCAGTCCCTCGAAAACCGTAAATAAAAAGAAGAAGAAAAGCCGTGCCAGGTAATGGTAATGTTACACCGGCACGGCTTTCTTATCCTTTTTTTACTTGAATGACAGCCCTGCTGCACAAGCATCAGACAGGCAGACAAGATCTCCGCAGGTCCATCCTGCCGCAGGTTTATCCTTCTTCCAGGAACGTGACTTTCCCGCCCTCAAGGCTCTTTATCCTGGCCAGGGCATAGACATCAAGCCCAAGGGATTCCAGTTTTTCCCTGCCTGGCTGGAAGCTTTTTTCGATAAGGACGCCAAGCCCTGCCACAGTGGCGTGGGACAGGCGGATCAGGCGCATGGCGCCGGCAGCGGCTTCCCCATTTGCCAGGAAGTCATCTACAATAAGGACATGGTCGTCTTCCGACAGGTAATCCCTGGAGACACACAGCTCATATCCCTTTTCTGTGGTATAAGAGCTGACTTCCGTCTGGTAAAGGTTCTTGTTCAGGATGCGGGAAGGCTGCTTTTTCATGATCAGCATGGGCACATTCAGGAAACGGGCTGTCATAAGGGCAGGCGCGATGCCGCTGCTTTCAATCGTAGCAACTTTTGTGATATGCCCATCCTTGAAATGATTCGCAATTTCACGACCGAACCCTTCCATAAGGGCGGGGTCCACCTGGTGGTTGATAAAGCTGTCTACTTTCAGGATGTCGTCCCCCTCGACGACGCCTTCCGAAAGGATTTTTTCTTCTAGCAGTTTCATAATACGGCTCCTTTATTTTCCTAACAGGATTTTTTGTTACCTTTAGTATAGTCGATTTAAATTGTATAGACAACAATGAAAATAAGTGTACTTTGTGTTGGTAAAATAAAAGAAAAGTTTTTCCGCGATGCCGTCCAGGAATACGTAAAACGGCTGGGCGCTTTTACCCAGGTGGAAATTATCGAAGTGCCGGACCGAAAGATCCCGGACAAGGCCAGCCCGGCCCAGGCACTCCAGGTCAAAGGGCAGGAAGGGAAAGAGCTGGAAAAACACCTGGACGAGAGGGCATATAAAATCGCCCTCTGCCTGGAGGGGAAAAAGATGGATTCCATTGCCTTTTCCCAGAAAATCCAGGATGCCATGGTATCCGGCTACAACCATATCCAGTTCCTCATCGGGGGTTCCCTGGGGCTCTCTCCCCAGGTAGTGCAGCAGTGCGATTTCAAGCTCAGTTTTTCGGATTTTACCTTCCCCCACCAGCTCATGCGGGTCATCCTTTTTGAGCAGGTCTACCGGGCGTTTAAAATCGCGACGGGAGAGCCCTACCATAAATAGCGATAGAGCAGAAGAGGATTTCTATTGCAGAAGGCATAAAAAACAGGATTCTGTATGGAAAACATCCGTTAAAGCCATCTGGAGCGTAAAAAGGTTCTTGCTTCCAGTTCCGGCTGGAGCCCAGGTCCGTTTGACTATATGGCCATGGATATGATAAAATTTGATGATTGATTTTCTGTTCGAAAGAGGTTATTTTCAGCGGATGAGTTTATTAGAGGAGACAATTTCCCTTTCCGGGGAAGATTTCGAAAAGCTCTGCGGGAGCTTTGATGCCAATATCAAAAAGATTGAGCGCGCTTTCGGTGTCACACTGATCTACCGTGACAACACCTTGAAACTGATCGGCCCCCAAGAGGCTGCCCATCAGGCGGCTGCAGTGGTCCAGCAGCTCCTGGACCTGGTGCATAAAGACACTCCTTTGACAGAGCAGCAGGTTAATTATGTCATTGCTTTAAACCTGGAACAGACCGGGCTTTCCGCTGCAGATATCGATCCCAGCATTATCTGCCATACCGTGTCCGGCAAGCCGGTGCAGGCCAAGACCTTTGGCCAGCAGGGTTATGTCAAGATGATGAAAGAGAAGATGATCGTCTTTGGGGTAGGGCCTGCCGGCACCGGGAAAACATTCCTTGCCATGGCCATGGCCATTACCGCTTTTAAAAACGGGGATGTGGAACGGATCATCCTGACCCGCCCAGCCATCGAAGCAGGTGAGAAACTGGGCTTTCTGCCCGGTGACCTGCAGAGCAAGATCGACCCGTACCTTCGTCCTTTATATGACGCCTTATACCAGATCATGGGCGCGGAAGGATTTGCAAAAAACGCCGAAAAAGGGCTTATTGAGGTTGCCCCTCTTGCATATATGAGAGGGCGTACCCTGGACAATGCCTATATTATATTGGACGAGGCCCAGAATACGACCCCTGCCCAGATGAAGATGTTCCTTACCAGGATCGGCTTTGGCTCCAAAGTCGTCATTACTGGCGACCAGACACAGAAGGACCTGAACCCGGATGCCAAAAGCGGCCTGGATGATGCCCTGCGTATTTTGAAGGGCATCGATGAAATCGGAGTCTGCCGGCTTACCAGCAAGGACGTGGTACGCCATCCGTTAGTCCAGAAGATCGTCAAAGCTTATGAGCAGGACGAAGAGAAGAAGAAAAAGCGCAGCAATGCCAAAGCCCGCAAGGCTGCGCCCCTCCGTTCCGGAAATGGCAAGGCAGTTTGACCGAAAAAAATGGGAAACCCGCGACTTTGGACTACGTAAAGACAGATACGGCAGGCTGTCCTGCACCAGTCATCGCCCGGAGGGCGTTGGCACAGGCCGCGCCCTCGCGCGCAGTACGAATCAAACGGCGAGGCCCTGCAGGTCCATCCATCAAAAGAGAGGCAGTTTATGACACTTCATTTCGAAAACGAAACGCCGGAGGAATTTCCTTTTGACCCGGAGAAAATCGCAAAACTGGTGATTCACCAGGCCTGCAGCGAGATAGGGTGCCCTTATGAAGTGGAAGTGGACCTGTGCATGACAGACGGTCCTACGATCCGGAAGCTGAATAAGGAATACCGGGATGTGGATTCCGTCACCGACGTGCTTTCCTTCCCGCTGGTCAGTTATGAAGAACCAGCCCGGTTTCCGGAGGAAATCCTGATCGAGCAGGATGCCTTCAACCCGGACACCGGGGAACTGATGCTGGGAGATATCGTCATCTGCACCAGCCGCATGAAACAGCAGGCACAGGAATATGGCCATGGAGAGAAGAGGGAATTTGCTTTCCTTACGGCCCACAGCATGCTCCATTTATTCGGCTTTGACCATATGACAGAGGATGAGGCGAAGGAAATGGAAGCCCTCCAGGACAAGATCCTGGATGCCTTAGGGATTACCCGGTAACTCCCTCGGCGCACGGCATGGGGAAACAGATGCTCAAGCAGGGAAAAATGTACAAAATATGCCATAGCCTTTTCGGCATGGCCGTACCTGCTGTTTGAAAGGCAGCAGGATAAAGAAAAATGGAGGAGGAGAAAAATGAAAAAAAAGAGAGCAGCCGTCCTGATTGCGGCGGCAGTACTGGGGCTTTCGCTCCTTGCAGGATGCGGGCAGAAGCAGGAGGAAGAATCTTCGGACTCTTCCGCAAAGCCGGTAGTGGTACAGCAGGAGAGCGCAGAGCTTGTGCAGACAGAATCAGCAGAACCGGCAGTTTCCAGCAACGCCAGTTACTTGACCGGGGAACCCATATCCAGTGATTACCAGAATAAGCGCCCCATGGCCATCATGATCCCGAATGATGATTACGGCGCCCTGCCGCAGTACAATATTTCCAAAGCCGGGGTCATCTATGAAGCGCCGGTGGAGGGCGGTTATACGAGGCTTATGGCAATTTTTGACCGGGCAGATTACGAAAACCTCGACAAGATCGGGCCGGTCCGCAGCTGCCGCCTGTATTACCCGCAGTTTGCTTTGGAATTTGACGCTATGTACTGCCATATCGGCCAGGCCGTTTATGCGGAAGATTTCTTAAATTCCGGCGAAGTGGACGATATCAACGGCCTTACTACAGACGGGGTATACTTCAGGGATTCCAGCGATGGCAGGAAAGCGCCCAATAACGCCTTTACCAGCGGGGAACTGCTGCTTAGCCAGATCCAGGCAAAGGGATTTGATGAAAATTATTCCGATTCCTATACCGGGCATTTTACTTTTGCAGACGAAGATACCACCCCGGAAAACGGGCAGGATGCCCAGACCGTGTCCCTCCCTTATCCTGTAAATACGCCGTACTTTACTTATAACAGTGATGACGGCATGTACTACCGGTTCCAGTATGGGGACAAGCAGGTTGACGCGGCCATTTCCGATACAGATCATAACCAGCTGGCAGTCAAGAACATTCTTATCCAGAGCTGCCCATGCAGGGATATTGATGAAAAAACCTATAAAGAAATTGATACTACGGCTGGCGGGGATGGATGGTATATCACCAACGGGAAAGCCGAAAAAGTGACATGGTCCAAGGCTGATTTACATTCCCCTGCAAAATATTTTGATGAAAATGGTAATGAAATACAGGTAAACAAGGGAAAAACATGGGTCTGCATCGTAGGCAATGATGATTTTGGAAATGTCTCCATCACCGGAGCCCAGAGCGAAGCACAGTAACCGAAAGCAAAGATACTTGTTTCTGAGATTTGAAAGAAGAAATCACGGAAAAACAGAAAATGGACAAGAATAAGAAACACAACTCGGATTTCCTGGTACAGGGATCCATCCTGGCAATTGCTTCCATCATCAGCCGCATCATCGGCATGATCTACCGGATCCCCTTGACGAATATCATCGGGGATGACGGGAATAACATTTACGGCTCCGCTTTTGAGATTTACAACATCCTGCTGCTGATCTCATCCTACAGCGTACCCAGCGCCGTTTCCAAACTGGTGGCATCCAGGATTGCGCTGAACCAGAAAAAGAATGCCATGGTAGTATTCCGGGGCGCGCTTTTCATATCCGCCGTTACCGGTTCTGTGGCTTGTTTCCTTGTCTTAGGTTTTACGGATTTCTTTACTGCTATATTAGCAACTCCACAAGCATACCTGGCCCTTCGGGTATTAGGGCCCACCCTTTTGATCGTTGCCATCATGGGCGTAATCCGCGGGTTTTTCCAGGGGCTCGGGACTATGGTGCCCAGCGCTGTATCACAGATCATTGAACAGATTGTAAATGCGGTGGTTTCCATCGCAGCAGCTTATGTCCTTTTTTCCTACGGCGCAAGAGTTGGGAAAGTATTAGGGAACGAAGACGCTTACAGTGCTTCTTACGGCGCTGCGGGCGGTACCCTGGGAACGGGATTCGGCGCCGCCGCGTCTTTGGTTTTCCTTATTATTATCTTTATCGGCTTTTTCCGGAAAAAGGATAAATCGTACAACTACAGCATTAAAAAAGATGTCAAGACAGAGACCTTCCGCAGTATATTCGGAGAAATGATGATGACGATTTTCCCGATCTTGCTTAGCACGGTGGTTTATAACGTCAGCGGCATCGTGGACCAGATTATTTTTAAAAACATGACCCTGTTTCTGGGATATGGCGCAGCCCAGGTTTCCACCTGGTGGGGCGTATGGTATGGGAAATACAAAGTCCTCATCAATATCCCCATTGGCATTGCCAGCGCCATGGCAACTTCTGCCATGCCCAGCATTACCGTGACCATGCATTCCGGTTCCCGCAAGGATGTAAACAGGAAGATTAATTCCTCCATCCGATTTATCATGCTGATCGTATTCCCAATCACGGTGGGGCTTGCAGTATTAGGCAGCCCGATCCTGCAGCTTTTGTTCCATGACGCCAGGCCTCTTGGAGCCATCATGCTGATCGTGGGCGCGCCGTCTGTGGTCTTTTATTCCATTTCCACGCTGACGAACGCAGCACTGCAGGGAATTGACCGCCTGATGGAACCAATCAAAAATGCTTTTTATGCACTGGTATTACATGTCGTGGTCCTTTTTATCCTGATTTTCTGCAGGGCGAATATCTATTCGGTGGTTTTGGCCAATGTGGCATTTTCTTACCTGATGTGCATGTTTAATAACAATTCCCTGCGCAGGTACAGCAAATACCGCCAGCATTACCGCAGGGCTTTCATACTGCCGCTGATCTGTTCCCTGGTTATGGGAGTTCTTGTACTGGTTTCCTATAAGCTGCTGATGCTGGCGTGTGGAAGGAATTCCATCAGCACCCTGCTGGCAGTTTTGATCGGCATTGTATCTTATATTTATATTACCTGCCTGTTCCATGGCGTTACGGAAAGGGAGATCCTTTCCTTCCCGGGCGGCGCGAAAGCAGCCAGGTTCCTGAAGAAGATCCATGCATTGCGTTAATGGAAGGAGAGCCGCACCATGATAAACCGCACTTTGTGCGGAGGCGCAGCCTGCGTCATCGCCTTGCCAGGCGATGGCATATAAAAGGAGGGCCATGAGGAAGGATTCCAAAGAGATCGCAGTAATAGGGGGTGGGGCAGCCGGCATGACGGCGGCCTTATCTGCCTCTTCCTGCGGCATCCCGGTAACCCTAATCGAACATAAAGACCGTGTTGGAAAGAAAATCCTTTCCACCGGGAATGGAAAATGCAACTTTACGAATCAGTTTCAGGGCAAACGGGACTATTACGGTTCCAGCCCTGATTTTGTCGTTCCAGCCTTAACTTTTATGGGGCTGGAACAGACTCTTTCCTTTTTCCGGGAGCTGGGCGTTTTAAGCGTCTGCCGGGATGGCTACTATTATCCCAGGACGCTGCAGGCACAGACCGTGCTGGATGCCCTGCGCTTT
>CADBRV010000060.1 GCA_902797185.1 uncultured Lachnospiraceae bacterium | reverse complement strand
ATTTGAAAATGCCTGAATGCCTCTATGATCGCGTCTTCCTTTTCCTTCGGCGTCTCCGGCAACCGGCTGTCCTCACTCTTTGGAAGATTATCATTCTTCCGCTCGATGATCCCGCACTTCCGTTTCGTCTTCGCGATATTCAAGTGCGACACATGGAATCCGTAATGCTCCTGCACCCAAGCCTGGATCTACTGATAGGTAGCCTTACTCTCCGTCGCCGTCACATCCATCTCGTCCATATCGACCTTCACACTGATGTGATTCTTTGTCTCAGAAAGTTTGGACAAAAGACATACCGTCTCCACATTCGCCGTTGCGGGGAACATATCCACGCAGCAGCAGCGCACAACCTCATAGCCTGCTGCCTGCAGCGGCACAAGGTCCCTCTGCAGGGAGGTGGGCTTACAGGACACGTAGACCATGGCCGGCACGTTGTACGCGATGATTTTCTTGAGCGCCTTGGGATGGATGCCGTCCCTGGGCGGGTCCAGGATAATATAATCCGGCTTTTCTTCCACCTCATCCAGGACTTTCAGCACATCGCCGCAGAGGAAGGAACAGTTGTCCAGATGGTTGCGTGCGGCATTTTCTTTGGCCGCTTCCACTGCTTCCGGCACGATCTCCACGCCCACGACTTTCCCTGCCGCCGGGGACAGGATCTGGGCGATGGTGCCGGTGCCGCTGTAAAGGTCAAACAGGACAGGGGCTTCTCCAAAGGAGCCTGCATATTCCCGCACTTTCTGGTACAGCACTTCCGCCCCCAGGGAATTGGTCTGGAAAAAGCTGAAGGGAGAAATCTTGAATTTCAGCCCCAGGAGCACTTCTTCGAAATAATCCTGCCCAAAGAGCACTGTAGTCCCGTCATTCTGGATCGTATCTGCCAAAGAATCATTTACCGTGTGCAGGATCCCGGCCAGTTTCCCGTCCAACGGCAGGGACTGGAGGCAGGCGGAAAATGCCGCAAGGCACTCCTTTTCCTCTTCTTCTGAAATACCGCAGGCATCCCTGGCAGATGTTCCGGTGGTTACCAGGTCCACCAGCATCTCACCGGTATTGGCAGCCTGTCGCACCAGCAGGTGGCGCAAGTAGCCTTCATGCCGCATGCGGTGATAGTAAGGCGTCTTCCTCTCCTGGAAAAAAGACAGCGTGGCGCGGAGCACTTTCCGGAAATCCTCGCTAACAATCTGGCAGTCCGTCACCGGGACAATGTCATAAAAACTGCCCCGTTTATGCATGCCTAAAGAAAGGGGGCCGTCCTTTACTTCGTCCCCGAAGGTAAATTCCATCTTGTTGCGGTAGCCGAACTGCTGCGGTGAGGGCAGAATCCCCTCAAACACATGGTCCCAATGCGGGATGACCGGGGAAAGCAGCCATTCTACCTGGCATTGTTTTAAAACCAGCTGGTCCTGATAGGGCAGGTTCTGGTAGCTGCATCCCCCGCAGCTCCCGAAATGCCTGCAGGCAGGCTCCGGCAGCTCATTTGCCGCTTTTTCCAATACTTCCAGGATCCTGCCTTCTGCTTTTCCATGACGGAGCTTCGTAATAGAAAAGCGTACCTTTTGACCAGGTACGCCATTCTTTACGATCACTGTTTTACTGTCCGCATGGAGGACCCCTTTATTCGGGAATACCACCTTCTCGATGATCCCTTCCAGGATATCTCCCTTTTTCATAAGGTCTCCTTATTTCTCATCATCATCGAAGATATCTTCTTCGTCCATGTCGTCATCATCATCATCAAATTCATCATCGAAATCATCGAAATAATCCGGTGCGAAATACTTGTAAAGGAAGATTGCCACTCCTGCAATCAGTGCGATGATGCCGCATACGCCAAGGATGGTGAAAAGTTTTTTGTGCGATTTCTTCTCATCTTCCTTCTCCAGAAAATCCCTAATCTTTGCGTCTTCCCAAAGTTCATTTAATTTTTTACTCATGAAAAGCACCTCCGATCTCTGCCTTCCCTATACAAACAGCTCAAAAGCGCTGCTTCCTGCTGTCTGAAAAAGCGGTGCGCCATCTTCCGATTCCTGGCAAAAACCGCCTCAACCTGTCAAAAGTATAACACGTCCTGCGTCCTGAAACAATTATATTGCCTTTAATTTCGCAAATCCGGCAAACATTTTTTTCACACCGAAACGGTCAAATTCCACAGTCACTTCGAAGTCCCTGCCGCCATCCTTGATGTCTTTTACGACGCCTTTCCCGAACTTGACATGGCTGACCCTGTCGCCTACGCTATAGCCCAGGTCTTCCAGCCTGCCCTTCTTTATCTCTTTGACCTGGTAGGAAGACGGCTTGGAGGGGCTCCTTTTACCCTTTCCATAAGGACTGCCATAGGACGTCCCCCGGGACGAACCACTGCGGGAACCCGCCTGGGACGAAGTACTTCCGCGGGATGCCGATGTGTCGAAGCCTCCGTAGGAAGACCCGCTGCCGGAAAAGCCGCCTCTTAAAGAACTTCCATAAGAAGACCCGCTGCCGGAAAACCCTCCCCTTGAAGTGCTTCCATAAGAAGATCCGCCGCCGGAAGCCCTGCCACCGAAGGACGAGCCAGAGCCTCTCCCTTCTCCAAAGGAGAACCCGGAAGACATCTCACCGGTGCCTTCGCTGCCCGGGTCATCGCCGTCCAAAAGCTCCCTGGGGATTTCTTTTACAAACCGGGAAACCGGGTTGAACTTGATTTCCCCATGGGTCATGCGCTGGGCGGCGCTGGTAAGGTCCAGCTTTTTCCTTGCCCGAGTGATGCCCACGTAGCAGAGCCTGCGCTCCTCTTCCATCTCCGACGCATCGCCGGAAAGGATGGATAGAAAGCCGGGGAAAAGCCCGTCTTCCATGCCTGCCAGAAAGACATGGTCAAACTCCAGGCCTTTGGCACTGTGCAAGGTCATAAGCACCACGTAATCCTGGTCTTCGCTGTAATTGTCAATGTCCGCAACCAGGGAAACTTCCTGCAAAAAGCCTGCCAGCGTGGGCTCCTGGGCATCCTGCTCATAGGAAACGACTTTGTTTACCAGTTCGTCGATGTTCTCAACCCTTGCAGCGGATTCATCGGTATGTTCCGCCTCCAGGAGGCGCACATACCCGGTCTGGTCGATAATCTCCTGCAGGAGCTGGGAGACCGGGACCTCATCCTTTTTCTCCTGCATTTCTTCCAGAAACGAAGTGAAATTCTGGATCTTGCCAGCGCTTCTTTTTAAGGATGGGATTTCCTTCGCTTTTTTCATGGCATCAAAGAAGGAAATTCCATTTTCCGCCGCATAAGCCTGCAGGCGTTCCACCGTGGTATTGCCGATACCCCGCTTTGGCACATTCAAAATCCTCTGGATGCTCAGATCATCCGAAGGGTTTTCCAATGCCTGCAGGTAGCATACCAGGTCCTTGATCTCCTTCCTGGCGTAGAAATTGACACCGCCTACGATCTTGTAAGGGATGCCGCTTAAAACAAACTGCTCCTCCAGAATCCTTGACTGGGCGTTGGTCCGGTAAAGCACCGCGTGGTCCTGGTAGGAAGCGCCCTCAAATTTTACCGCCCTGCGGATGCTGTCCGAAATATACCGGGCTTCCTCATAGGCATTGTCCAGACGGTGGAAGGAAACTTTCTCTCCTTCTTCATTCCTGGTCCAAAGGGTCTTGCCTTTGCGGCTGAGGTTGTTGGATATCACCGCATTAGCCGCGTCCAGGATATTGCCGGTAGAACGGTAATTTTCCTCCAACCGGATCACCATGGCATCGGGATAGACCTTTTCAAAATCCAGGATGTTGTGGATATTGGCACCCCGGAATTTGTAAATGGACTGGTCGTCATCCCCTACAACGCACAGGTTCCGGTTTTTCTTTGCCAGAAGGCGGATCAGCTCAAACTGCGCCGTATTGGTATCCTGGTACTCGTCTACCATGATGTAGCGGAATTTGTCCTGGTAGTAGGACAAAACGTCCGCATGGTCCTGGAACAGCTCCACGGTCTTTACGATCAAATCGTCAAAATCCAGGGCGTTGTTTTTGCGCAGCTCTTCCTGGTAAGCAGAATAAACCCTTGCTTCCACGCCCATGCCGTAATTGCCGCTGGCTTTGTCCTTATATTCAATAGGGGACACCAGCTCGTCCTTGGCGGAAGAAATGGCATTCAGCATGGCCCTGTCTTTATAAAGCTTCGGATCCAGCTGCAGGTTTTTCAGCACCTGCTTCATGAGCCTTTTCTGGTCGTCCGAATCATAGATCGTAAAATTTTTGGTATACCCGTAAGGGAGCCGGTCGAAAAACCGGCGCAGGATCCGGACGCAGGTGGAATGGAAGGTGGCAGCCCAGACGGCGTCCCCGCCATGGCCCACTTCCTTGCAGATCCTCTCCCGCATCTCGTTTGCCGCTTTATTGGTAAAGGTGATGGCCAGGATATTCCATGGCGCCACCCCGCATTGGTTAATCAAATAAGCAGCCCGGTAGGTGATGACCCTGGTCTTGCCGCTTCCGGCACCGGCCAGGATTAGGAGCGGGCCATTGACATGCTCCACTGCCTGCTGCTGCATTTCATTTAAATCATTCATCCTTTATATCATCCTGGAGCCGGCTGTAATCGGTAATATTCCCGTCCACCAGCGTCCACTTGCCGTCTTTATATTCTAATATTGTTACGGAGGCATTATCCAACCCGTCCGGCGCATTGTCAAACTGCTGCTTCAGCCAGTAAACCGCCGCGGAATGGGTCACTACCAGGATATTTTTCGTATCCTTCTTATCCTGGGCTGCCTTCACCACGCTGTCCATTCCTTCCTGGAAGCGTTTTAAATATTCCGCCTTGTTTTCGGCGCCGAAAGGATTGTCCGCGTCAGAAGAGGCGCTTTCGTCTGAGGAAGCCTGCGCATCCGCGGAGGCGCTTCCGTCATCAGCGAGGTAATCCTCGAAGGCGGTGCCATACTGGCTCTGTGCCTGGGCGATCGGGACCCCTTCCAGGCTGCCCCAGGACAGGTCGTTAAATTCCGACATGCCCACCACCGGCATAGACTCCTGCCCGGTTTCCTGCAGGATATAGGAAGCGGTATTCTGTGCCCGCTGCATCTGGCTGCTGTATGCCTGGTCAAAGGTGATCCCGGCATCGGCAAATGCCTTACCCAGGTCCTTCGCCTGCTGGATGCCGGTGTCATTTAACGGGCTGTCTGTGCCGCTGCCCGCCAGGATGCTCTGCACATTGGCATCGGTCTGCCCATGCCGCACCAGGAACACCCGGATAGAGGCATCTTTTCCTTTTGCCGCGCCGCATCCGGCACAAAAAAAGAGCAGGAGAAGGAAAAAGGCCAGGAACATTTTCCTCTTTGGAAATTTCCTGCCGCCTTTCCCCTTCCCCATGGCTTTCTGCATCATATTCTTTCCTTTCACAGCGGGAACTCCCCGCTTGAAATGCCGCTGCCGCTGCCTGCCCCGGATGCCCTGCTTTTTCCATATTCACAGGCATTTCCGGTTGCTGCCACTTTAATCCTGCTCTCTCCTGGACCTGGAATGGTGCTCCGGTTTTTCTTTCGGCTCGTCCTCATCGTCCGGCCATTCCCTGTCTTTTTCCGGAAGGCGGGCAAACACCATGTCATACCCATCATTACCGTAATTCAAGGAACGGTTTACACGGCTGATGGTCGCGGTGGAAGCCCCCGTCTTGTCCGCGATCTCCAGGTACGTATTCTTGTTGCGCAGCATTTTTGCCACTTCGTAGCGCTGGGAGAGGGAAAGCAGCTCATTGATGGTACAAAGGTCCTCAAAAAAAGCAAAGCATTCCTCTTCATCCTTTAAGGTAAGCACCGCCTCAAAAAGGTGCCTGACTGCATCGGTACGCAATTTATCGTTCATGGAAACCCCTTCTTTCTCAAATATATCGTAAGGAGGGACCCGCTCCAGCGGGAGGATTCCTTGCGATGCACTAGCCGCTTCGTTCGCCGTCTCGCCTGGCGAGGCGATGACAGAGGACGATTTAGAATGCGGCGTCTGTCCTTAATATAATACGCGTATATTTATTCTTTAAAATTTTACACTACTAAAGTCTTAAAGTAAAGGGGTTTTCTTTCTTCGAAAATGTCCTCATCTTACAACAGCAGTTTCTTCAGGCTCTCCTTAAAGGGTGCCCGGGCTACGCCTTTTTCGGTGATGATGGCAGTGATATTCTCCGCCGGGGTCACGTCAAAGGCGGGGTTGTAGACTTTTACGGATTCCGGTGCCATAGGCTGCTTATACCACTTTTTGGTCACTTCTTCCGGATCCCTCTGCTCGATGACAATGCCGTCCCCGTTTTCACACTCGAAATCCACCGTGGAAGACGGTGCGCATACATAAAATGGGATGCCGTATTCCTTTGCGGCGAGGGCTACATAAGAAGTGCCGATCTTGTTTGCCGTATCGCCGTTGGCAGCTACCCTGTCGCATCCTACGAATACCGCGTCAATCCAGCCTTTGCGCATGACGGAAGGTGCCATGTTGTCACAGATCAGTGTCGTATCGATACCTGCGGAGGAAAGCTCCCAGCTGGTCAGGCGGGCGCCCTGCAGCAGCGGGCGTGTCTCGTCACAAAAGACATGGAAGCCATACCCTCTCTCCTGCCCCAGGTACATGACGGAAGTAGCTGTCCCATATTTGGTGGTAGCCAGCGCGCCGGCATTGCAATGGGTCAAAAGCCCCATACCCGGCTTTAATAAAGGAAGGGCATATTCACCGATCTTGCGGCAGGTCTGAGTATCCTCTTCCTTGATCTTCCAGCATTCCTGCCGCAGGATTTCCTTAATCTGGGGGACTGTTTTCTCCTTATTAGCAAGGGCGGCCTTTTCCATCCGTTTCAATGCCCAGGAAAGGTTGACTGCCGTAGGACGGGAAGAATTCAGGTATTCCGCTTTTTTCTTAAGCTCCGCATAAAACTCGTCAAAGGAACCGGCATCGATTTCCAGGGCTGCCAGGTACAGCCCGAAAGCTGCCGCTACGCCGATGGCGGGGGCTCCCCGGACTTTGAGCTCCTTGATGGCATCCCAGATTTCATCCTGCCCGGTTAAAAAAAGCGTATCGATGGAGTTGGGGAGCTTTGTCTGGTCCAAAATCACCAGCGCTTTCTTCCCCTCGTCCATAGTCACTGTTTCCCAATTTGTATTGTCAGACATTATTATCCCTTTCTTCCGGCAGCCGCTTGCTTTTGCATTTCATATGACAGCGGCCCCATAGCCTTTTCCGTTCCAGCAGCCTCTTCGCAGCCCTGTTTCGCTTGACAGCAGCTTTTCTGCACTTTAACCGGCAGCTGCCTCACATTCCTGTTTCACCCGGCAGCCGCTTATTGCATACAAACAGAATCCTCTTCGCAGCCCTGTTTCACTTGGCAGCCGCTATACTGCTGCCTATCTTCCGGCATTTCCTTACTTCTGTAATTCATCCAGCAGCTTTTTCACACCGCCATACATGCCTGCCTGGTTGCCCAGCATCGCCAGGGCGAATTTGGCATCCCGGCTGGCGTGGAAGGCGTACCTCTGGTATGCGTCCTGCACTTCTTCCAAAAGGAAAGTCCCCGCATGGGAGATGCCACCGCCCAGGATAAAAATTTCCGGGTCCACGACACAGGCTACGGCGGAAAGCCCCCTGCCCAGGTAGTCCGCTGCCTTCCAGGTCATCTCCAAAGCCGGGCCATAGCCCTGCTTTGCGTTATCATAAATCTCCTTGGCTTCATGGAAACGGGTTATCCCCATCTTCTGGGCCATGCGCAGGAGCCCCTTGGTGGAAGCGTACTGCTCCAGGCAGCCGTAATTGCCGCAGGTGCAGGCTTCTTTCTCGTCCGGCTCCACCAGGATATGCCCGATCTCCCCGGCAGAGGCAAACGCGCCATGGAGGAGCTTCCCGTCTACAATGACGCCTCCGCCTACCGCCGTCCCCAGGGTCACAAACACGCAGTTCCGGCAGCCCTGTGCGGCGCCCTGCCATGCTTCTCCCAAAGCAGCCAGGTTGGCATCATTGTCTGCCACTACGGTAAGCCCTGTCAGGTTCTCCATTTCTTCCTTCACATTAAAGTAATCCCAGCCCAGGTTCACGCATCCCTTTACCAGCCCGTCTTCTGTCACAGGGCCCGGGACGCCCATCCCGATTCCCAGGACGGTGCTTTTGGAAAGCCCGTTTTCCTGGAGCATTTTCTGGATCTGTGCTGAAATATCACCCAAGATCCACTGCCCGTTTTCCGTCGTATTTGTAGGGAGCACCATCTGGCTTAGGATCTTCCCCTCCTGCGAAAACAGCCCGATTTCAATTGTAGTGCCACCGATATCAACGCCAAAAGCAAATTTATTTTCCACTGCGCTCCCTTCCAGCTTGTTAGCACTCATTTTGGCTGAGTGCTAATTTTTCATTGACTTTTCCCTATCCTGGTACTATATTTTTAAAGAAGGCTGTGTCCATTTGGCGGACCCAGCGAATTTTATTTTATTACGACCAATAAGGAGATGCAATTCTATGACGGAAAAACATGGGAATTTATCGATAAACAGCGAGAATATCTTCCCGATCATTAAAAAATGGATGTATTCCGACCATGACATTTTTGTCCGTGAACTGGTGTCCAACGGATGCGACGCCATCACGAAGCTGAAGAAATTAGACGTCATGGGAGATTATGAGCTGCCGGAATGCTATGAGCCGAAGATCAACGTAGCTTTAAGCGCAAAAAATAAAACCATGAAGTTCATCGACAACGGTCTTGGCATGACCGCGGACGAGGTGGAAGAATATATCAACCAGATCGCCTTTTCCGGCGCCGAGGACTTCCTGAAAAAATACCAGGGCAAATCTGACGCGGACCAGATCATCGGCCATTTCGGACTGGGCTTCTACTCTGCATTCATGGTAGCCGATACCGTAGATATCGACACCCTCTCCTGGCAGAAAGACGCTGCCCCGGTCCACTGGACCTGCGACGGCGGCACCGAATTTGACATGTCCGATGGCGACAGGGACACAGTAGGCACTACCATCACCCTGCACCTGAACGAGGACTGCCTGGAATTTGCCAACGAATACCGGGTACGGGAAGTCATCGAAAAATACTGTTCCTTCATGCCGGTGCCCATCTACCTGAAGAACGAGGACGCGGATGCCGAATACGAAACCATCCCGAAGGACGAGGTAACCGAAAAGGATACCGTCATGGAAGAGTTTACCCAGGATGCCAAAACCGAGGAACGTACCAAGGACGATGGTACCAAGGAGACTGTAGAAGTTTCCCCGAAGAGGGAAATGGCAAAAATCGTAAAGCGCCCTGTCATGTTAAATGACATCCATCCGCTTTGGACCAAGACGCCCAGCGAATGTACGGACGAAGAATACAAGGAATTCTACCGCAAGACGTTCCGGGATTACAAAGATCCCCTGTTCTGGATCCATTTGAACATGGACTACCCGTTCAACTTAAAGGGCATCCTGTACTTTCCGAAGATCAACCTGGAATACGAATCCGCAGAAGGTGTCATCAAGCTTTATAACAACCAGGTCTTTGTAGCGGACAACATCAAGGAAGTCATCCCGGAGTACCTGATGGTGCTCAAGGGCGTCATCGACTGCCCGGACCTGCCTCTGAACGTATCCAGGAGCGCTCTGCAGAATGACGGCTTCGTGAAGAAAATCTCCGATTACATCACGAAGAAAGTTGCCGACAAGCTGGCCGGCATGTGCAAGACCGATAAGGAAAACTACGAGAAATACTGGGACGATATCAGCCCGTTTATCAAATACGGATGCCTGAAGGATACCAATTTCTGCGACCGGATGAACGACTATATCCTGTTCAAGGATATCTACGGCAAATACCAGACCCTGCCGGAACTTCTGAAACCGATAGAGGAAAAGAAGGAAGACGCCGGGGACGAAGGCAACGAAAACAAGGAAACTTCTGAAGCAGGAAAAGGAAATACGGAAGATTCCAAAGATGCCTCTTCTTCGGAAGCAGGCAAGGATTCGGATGCCGATGCTTCCAAGGACAAAGAGGAAGAAAAGGCCACGATCTACTACGTGACGGACGAAGTACAGCAGGGCCAGTACATCCGCCTGTTCAAAGAGCAGGATATGGATGCCGTTGTCCTGACCCATCCGATTGACACTTCCTTCATCACCCAGCTGGAAGCCCGCAACCAGCATTACAAATTCATGAGGATCGACGCCGATGTCACGGATGCCTTGAAGGACGAGATGACAGAAGATGAGGCAAAAGAAGCCAAGGATTCCCTGACCGAGCTCTTTAAGAAAGCCCTTGGAAAGGACCGCCTTACAATCCAGGTAGAGAAGCTCAAAGATGGTTCCGTATCTTCCGTCCTGACCCTTTCCGAGGAAAGCCGCAGGATGTCCGACATGATGAAGGCTTACAACATCTATGGCGATACCACAGGCGGAAACGCCTTCCAGCCGGATGAAACCCTGACCCTGAACATCAGCAACCCGCTGGTAAAATACATCATGGAGCACAAAGACGGCGAGCACACAGACGCGTTCTGCCACCAGCTTTATGACCTGGCAAAGATCGCCAACCAGCCGCTGTCTCCGGATGAGATGAACGAGTTCGTAAAACGCAGCAACGAAATCATGATGGAGCTTGCCAAATAACCGGACTGACGATATATAACATGCAGTCCCTGCAAAAAGGCTTTGGAAAAGCGATTGCTGGCTTTTCCAAAGCCTTTTTTGCAGGGACTTTCATTGCGTACCTGTCCTTCTGGCAGATACCCCTCTGGCATCATATACTGTGCTGCTGCCTCCGCCATTACTGCTGAGGCTGCTGTTCCTGGGAAGGTTCCGTCTGCCCGCCCTGCTCCTGGGACGTGTCTGTCTGGGAACCCTGGGAGGAATCCTGCCCGGACTGCCCGCTGTCAGATGTGTCCTGGCTGCTTTGACCGGAACTTTCCTGTCCGGAGGAACCGGAGCTTCCTTCGCTGGAAGAAGAGCCCTGGGAAGAGCTGGACTCCGAAGAAGTGGACTGGGAAGAAGAATCCGTGGATTCCTCAGAAGTGTCTGTCTCTTCTGCGGTCTTCTTTTCCACTTTTACAATCGGCACGTATTTGCCGCCATACACGATGACGTGGGTGCCGATGGAAACATTGTCAAAGATCTTCTTCACGTCGTCATAGCGCATATTGATACAGCCATGGCTGCCGTTGTAAAGGTAAATGTCGCCGCCGAAGGAAGACCTCCAGGAGGCGTCATGCATGCCGACACCGCCGCAGAAGGGGATGAAATAATGGACGTAGGATTCGTATTTCGTGCCGTCATCATTGGTACCCCTCAGGTAGCGGTCCGTATCCTTGGCAAAAATCGTAAATACGCCAGTCGGCGTGGCATGCCCATGGGAAACATTTCCGGAAACCATCGGGGCAGAAACCACCAGTTCCCCGTCCTTATAGCACCATACATGCTGGCTGGTCAGGTCGATTTCCACGTAGTTGCCTCCCCAAAGGCCGGCGGCACTGCTTTCATCCGCTTCCGTATAAGGAGCTTCCCTGGTGCCGGATTTCTTGTCCTTAATGCACTCCAGGAGGTCCTTGTAAAGGGCGTTGGCATCCACCGATTCACCGGCGCCTGCCGCGTTGATCTGGATCGTGTCCCCGCCGGAAGTCTTGAAGTTCATGGTAGAGTCGGAAGTGCTGTGCTCCTGGGCCAGCTTTTCCGCGTAGACGCCCAGAGCCTCTTCATTGACCCTTACTTTCAGGCCCGAATCCAGTTCCAGGAAGCTGCCGATGGTATCCGCATCCAGCGTCTCCTGGGTGCTGTCCCCGTTTTTCGGGGTAAAGGTATAAGTCAGGTTGATCTTCAGGTAAGAATTCAGGTCGTTTACAGCGGAAACCAGGTCTCCGTTTTCTGCCTGGACCCTGGCTGCCAGCCGCAGCTGCCCCGCATCTAAAGAAATCCCGTCCGGAAGCGACTGTACCTCGGAATAAACCTCCTGGTCCACCAGGCTGCTGTCCAGGCAGGTCCCTTCCTTATCCGGCATAATCACAAAAGAATGCTTTTCCTTACTGTACACCGTATAGGCATTTTTCGGAAGTACCGCGTTGCCGGAAGCGTCCCCGCTTTCCATTAGTGCCTTATATAACGCGTCAGAGCTGTCAATCCCGTTGTCTTCCAGTGCTTTTTGAAGCTTCTGCCTGGTCGAAGTGCTGGTGGCAGAGCCGGAAGCAGTTCCCCCATCCGCAGGCTCTTCCTTTACCGCTGCCGGAATGGCATCGCCGGAACCCGCATCTCCAGATGCATCTCCGGAAATGGCGGAAGTTTCCACCGCGTCCGCGCTTTCAATGGCGGCGAGCTGTGCCTGGGAAGCCACCGGGAGTCCTTTTGCTACGATCTTGGAAGCAGCCCCATCCTGGATCTGGAACAGGTCATCCACAGTAAAAGTGGCCTGGGAAGAGTCCTTCTGCTGCTGCTTTAAAAGGGATTCGATATCCGCGTCCGGGTTTAAAGAAAGCCCCAGGTCATCCCCAGTGACAGAGAAATCCTTCCCGCCCGCGTAAAGATCCGCTTTATAGGCAGAGGCACGGTCTAAAAGGACCTGTTTCGCCTGGCTCACAGTAAAACCGGAGACGTCAATGCCGTTGATCGTCGTGCCGCTGTCAAATTTCTGTGTATCCGCATAAATCTTCATGCCGGCGCCGATGCCTGCCACCACCAAGGCAGCCACAAGAACCCCGAGCCATACTTTTTTCTTTTTCTTTTTCATAACTCCTGCCTTTTAAAAGCCTTTTCCTTCTTGTTACGCTATCGTTTTCCCCTTATCGTGGTGCGGAAGCTTTGCTTCCGCCCTTCTTTACGAAAAGCCGTTTTTCCTTCGCGATGCGTGGAAGCTTTTCGCCCGCTTTCCTTTACGATAAAGCTTTTTCCCTTTAGCGGTGCGTGGAAGCTTTTCTTTTGCGATTCTTTTTTTTCTCCCTCTTGATATCGAAGTAAGTATACAACAGATAAGCTGCAAAAGAAACTGCCGAAACCGCGGTGCCTTCCTTCTTCAGGGGCGTATGGTAAACCAGCTCCACACTGCTCTCCCCTGCCGGCACCTGGATGGCCATGAAACCGTAATCTGCCCGGTAAACCTGTGTCCGTTTGCCATTTACATATGCGGTCCAGCCTTTGTCCCACGGATTCGAGATAAACAAAAGCTTCTCCGTATCCGTATCCACTTGTGCAGTAAGGCGGCTGGAAGATTCTTCGGTAAAAGAGACGCCATTCTTCTTATAATAATCCGGTTCGGAAGGCCGCTGCTGCGCATCCTGGAGGGAAAGGGCGCTTTCCTCCAGGCCTTCCGGAGCCGGGCTGTCATCACTGTCATTTAAAACAACCGTATTCCAGAAAACATTCGGTGCCTGCTGCGCAGGCAGCTTCTCAAAATCCTCTTCTGAAATCCAGTCGGAAAACAGGATGCCCCTTTCTCCGGCATAAATATTTTCATAAATGCCATAGCCATTGCCCAGGTCTTCCACCAGGTTAAAGCCGTTTTCCACCCCGGTCAAATCGCCCTGCTGTGCCAGCACATAACGGACTCCTGCCAGGGAAGCGCTTTCGATGTTCTGGTAACCGCCGATATAGGAACTGAATCCGGAAACCTGCCCCTGCGGGATCAGGGTCCCCCATTCTTTGAGGATGAACTGCTTTATATAGCTGCTGCTGCTTGTATTATAAAAAGAAACCCCTTCGTTCCCATAGATCAAGGCATTATTATACATGGAGAAGCCGCTGACGACGCTTTCCGTCCTCACTGCTTTTCCGGCACACAGCTCGTCCATTGCTTCAAATGCCTGGGGCTCCAACGTGCCAAAATTTACAATCGATACTTGTGAGCCCCGGTTATAGGTATGCCTGTCACAGTTCGAAAGGAAAGCATCCCTGGTCATGCTGCAGACGGAAATACCTGCAATGAAAATCCAGCCCACCCATTTCATTTTGGAAGAATACCGGATAAAAACCACGGCAATAAGGAAAAGGATGACGATGGCGCAGCAGAAATACTCCAGATGGGCAGTTGTGGCGCCATGGTACCGGAGGATGATAAACAGCGACAATGCAGCGCATACTGCCCCGATGACGACGCTCAGGCCATGCAGCTCTTCCAGATGTCCCAATGCCCAGGCCAGGATCAAAGCTGCCGCCGGCAGCAGGACAAACAGATACCGCCAGAAAATGGCGCTGAACATATTGAAAACAAGGGCTGCCACAGGGCAGAACGCAAGGAATGCCAATACCAGGGCGGCTGACAAGCTGCGGGCTTTCTTTTTCCCGAAGAAGACATTTTCCGAAAACCAGATCCCGGCTGCCGTCGGGAAGAAGGAAGACAGGAACAGCTGGGGTGCCTCATAATAATTTGTTCCATAGTTGGAGCCATTCCCTAACAGGTTATTGGAAAACATCCTTGCCAAGGCAATGCGAAGGGTCCCCTTCCACTGGGAAAGCCCCTGCGCCAGCAAGGCGGAAACGGACGTGCTTTCGCTGCCGCCAATCCTGGCGGAAACAGTGAGCAGCTGGTAGCTGGCAGGAAGGGCGATGAAACACGAAAGCCCCATGCCGATCAAGCAAGGGATGAAAAACCGCAGGAACCTCCTGCCCCTGTCCTTTGTATTTTCTTCCAGAAGGAAATGCAGGAAGACATATACCAGCGCAAAAAGCGCGATCATATACGTGCAGTACAGGCTGAATGCTGCGGTAAGCCCTACCGCTGCCGCAAGCCCCGGCATCGTCCTCTTTCCCCTAAGGACCCGCTCGATCAGCCAGAAATCCAGAAATACAAGCGCTACCGCGCTTCCGAAGAAATAATGCTGCCCCCAAAGCATCAGGAAGCCGTTCAAAGAACAGATATAGGCTGTAATGACCCTGGCCATGGAAGGCATCTGGTGCTCTTTCAGGAACAGGTAGGAAAAAATACCCGTGCAGAAAATTTTGACGATCTGCATGATGGCCAGGAAATAGGCTACGATATTCAGGTTTGTAATGACACCGATGAGATACAGGGGAAGGTTGAAGGGGTCAAAAACCAGGGACTGGTTATTGAAAATGTCGCATCCAAATCCCCATTCCGAAACCCAGGTAGAGAAATTCCCTTCCTTCAACCGCCTGATGACGGCAGCGATGATAGGGACATACTCTTCTTGGGTATCCAGGCTGGCATCATAGAAGATAAAGAACCTCCTGCCTTCGATAAAAGGCGCAAATGCCACACAGACTGATACTGTAACCAGAAGAAGCAGTGGGACGATGGGATAAGTTTTGAAATACTCTTTGAGGGAAAGCCTCTTTTTCCATCCCAAATAGAACAGGAAAACCAGGAATAAGAAAACCAGGACCTGCATCAATAATGCCACCTTGTCTGCCCCGTACAAAATCACCTTGTAGGCAGCACGGTTCTGCCACATGTCTTTCCCGAATACCGCCAGGCAGAAAAGAAATACAGCAGCAAAACATGCTATATATAACCTGTTTTCTTTTTTCGAAAGGCTCTCCTTCTGTTTTCCCATCTTCCCCTCCTTATATTGTCATGCTGCCATTTCATGTCCAATAGCAAAGGCTTTCCAGCTATGGAAATGGAAAGCCTCGATTGGGAAAAGGCAATGTAATTTCAATATCCAGCCGGATAGCTGTAAACCTGTCATCCTAAAACGGAATAGGCCACGATGCCGCCGATAATCAGGACAAGCGCTAAGACTTTCCTGGGATTCAAATCTTCATGGAAGATCTTGACGCCGAAAAATGTCACATAAAGATAGCTGGTGGCTTCCAGCACCGGACCCATGGAAAGGGGGATCCCCCGATATGCCAGGATGGACATGAAAGTGGAAACCACGAAAATGCAGTAAGCCGTAATGACAAGGGGGTTCATGTACTCCTTGATATGGCTCTCATAGTGCTTTAAAGCCGCTTTCTTGAGCATGACCTGGGAGATGGCGCTGATAAAGACGCCAAACAAAAGGAAGCAGGAATAAAAAAGCTGTGTCTTATCCATCTTTTTCTCCTCCTTCTGCCCCATCCTGCTTATCACCGGCTGTGGCATAAATAACAACGCCAGCGATAACCAGCGCCATGCCGATTACTTTTCCCGGTGTGACGGACTCACTGAAGAATAGGACGCCCCAGATCAGGCCCCAGGCCACCGTCACCGCTTTATTGGCAAAAGCCGTCGTCAGCGGCAGCCTTTTTATAATCTGCTGCCATCCCAGGGCATAAAAGCCTAACAGCAGGATAATGCAGGCATAATAGAGGCAGAATTTCGGACTTAAAAAAGCCTGTTTTGCCGCCATTTTGCTGCAGACCCCGCTGAGGGAGTAAATCATCAGCATCAGGTGGAGGGCAAAAAGCACCTTAACTTTCGATTTTGTCAATCTTGTGCCGCTCCTTCCTCAGGAAGATACTGCTCCAGGTCCGTGCCCATGCCTGCCGCAAGCAGGAAATAGCCGAACCGGCTGGCGCTGTCTGTGACTTTCTCATCGGAAAGTGGCTGGACGTCTTCTTCCACCAGGTATTCCGGATGTTCCTTTTTCACCTTGTTTAAGACATCCACGTCTTTCTGGGAAAAGATAAAGCGCACTGCCGCCTTCCTCTTTTCCCCCTTCGGCTCCAGGTCCGGCTCATGGCCCAGTGCCACGTCAATGACGCCTTTTACAAAATCCACGCCGGTGGAATACTGTACCAGGGAGCTGCCAATCTCGTCGCCGCCCATACGGCCTCCGATCTCGATGATGGCGATTTTCCCTTCCCTGCTTACCTTCAGCTCGGTATGGGAAGCGCCATATTCGATTTTGAGGCTCGTCAGGGCATGTTCCGTCACCTTTTTGATCCGCTCCAAAAGCTCAGGAGAAACCGGTGCCGGCTCCAGGTGCCCGGTCTCGATAAAATGCGGCGCGCCTGTGGTAAACTTTTTCGTCAGTGCCAGGAAATGGTGCTGCCCTTTCCAGGAGATAAATTCCACACTGTATTCCTGACCGGTAGCATATTCCTCCACCAGGGCGTCTTTTTCAAAGCCCTGCTCTTCCGCAAAAGCAATGGCTTCTCCCAGCCCTTCCGGGGAGGAAAGCTTGGTAATGCCCCGGCTGCCGGAACGGTCCAGGGGCTTTACGATCACCGGGTAGTGAAGTTCTACGCCATCCAGGCCTGATACGCTGTGGACCAGGATGCTCCTGGGAGACGGGTCCCCGTTTTCCTCAAAAGCCTGGCGCATGGCGTGCTTGTTGGTGGAAATCCTAGTGCATTCCAGGGAATTGGCGGTAAGGTGCAGCTTGTCTGCTACATAGTTTACGGTCAGCATGGCCAGGTCAGATGCGATGCTGCAGATGCCGTCAATGCCGATTTCCCGGCATTTGTCCAGGATCTGGTCCTTTTCCACGATGCTGATAGGGTAAAAATGATCCGCGGTCCTCTCTCCGATATCGCCGGCTTTCCAGGCGAATACATGGGTTTCCAGTCCCATGGACTTTGCTTTTTCAATTAAAGGCTCCTGGAGATAAGAGGCGCCGATGATTGCCAGTTTTTTCATGATTCCTCCTGAGTAGAAAGCCATGCCATTTAAATGCGTGCTCCATACGCGGGCATGGCCTGCTTCATCATCCTCCGGTTGATGAAATGTAACCGGTTAATCCTGCTTGATCCCGGATGCCACCAGGCTGTCAAAGCGGCCGCTTTCCAGCTCTTTCTTATAATCCACCATCATGTCGTGGTAATTGGTGTATTTGGGGACAAAGCCGAAATCCCGCTTTGCCTTTTCCATGCTGAACAGGAAGGACGTGGAGTTGTTGGGCTTGTCCGGGCGGTAGACGATTTTGCTCCTCTTATCCACCGTAAACACATCGATCACGGCTTTTGCCTGCTCTTCCAGGTCCAGCGGCGTGCCGCTGGTCATATTGTAAAGCCCATAGGCCTTGTCGCTGGCCATGGCCATGACATAAGCCTCTGCCACGTCTTTGACGTAAATGATATCCCTCTTGATATGGGGGTTGCCCCAAAGCTCGATGTCCTTGCCTTCTTTTGCGTTGTCGATAAAGGTGGCGATGCCGGATTTGTATGCCTTGCCGTTGACATAGATGGTGCCATGGGGGCCTACGCCGTATACCGGCGGGAAACGGAACCAGGCACACTGCATGCCGTGCTGCTGGTTGTAATATTCCATGACATCATTGCAGGCATTTTTGCTGATGACGTAAACCGCATGGTCCCCGGTAAACTTGAAGTCCCTGGGCTGTTCTTCCGTGATCGGGGAAACCTTGCCCCATGCACCGGCTACATCGCTGTAGCTGCAGTTGCCGATGACTTTCTTAATGCCGTTCCTGCGGCAGTATTCCAGCACATGGATGGCACCGATGACATTGACTTCAAAATAGTCCGCCGCATTCTCATGCTCTACCAGGTCTGCCTGTGTATTGGCCGGAAGGAGCCCTGCCAGAAGGACCACGCCTTCCACCCCCTCGGTGGGGAGCTTTTCAAAGTCCTCTTCCTTGCAGATATCCAGTTCCACAAACTTCGCGCCCATGCCGGTGAGGAGCTTTTCCATCTTCCGGTTGCGGCCGGTGGCGATGACTTCTTTCCCTGCCTTGCGGAACGCTTCTACTGTATAGGTTCCGATAAAGCCGGTAGCGCCAAAAATGATGACCATTAATTTTCCTCCTTGTCCTGCACGTTCCGAAAATCCGAAATGACATAAAGCGGGCGGTTCTTCGTCTCGTCAAAAATATTGCCTACATAGATGCCCACGACGCCGATGGCTGCCAGGATCAGGCCTCCCATCAGGAAAATGGCTCCCATGATGCTGGGCCAGCCCACTGCAAAATCTGACACCACCGCGTGGCGGATAATCAGGTAAATCAGATAGATCAGGGCCAGGAAGGAAATGAGGAATCCCAGCCGGATGGAAAAACGGAGGGGCTTGTTGGACTGGGAAGTGATAATCTCCAGCGCCATCTTCAGCTTCTTACGGAAGTTGTAGGAAGACTTGCCCTCGAAACGGGCGTCTGCCTTCAGCGGGATGGCGGTCTGCCGAAATCCCAGCCAGCGCAGGAACATCGTATAAGCGCGGTTCTGCTCCCTCATGGAACAGTAGGCGTCGATGACCTTCCTCCTGGAAATACTGAAATTGCAGATGGAACTGTCATAGGTCCCATCCGTAAAGTAGTCATAGACCTTATAAAACATTTTGGAAAGGAACTTGGTCATGGCGCTGTCCTGGCGCTCTTCCCTCTGGGCAAAAACCACGTCATACCCTTCCTGGGCTTTGTTGTACAGCTCGATGATGGATTCCGGGCGGTCCTGCAGGTCGCAGTCCATAACGACAACCCAGTCTCCGCAGCTTTGGTCCAGCCCCGCGGTAATGGCGCGGATCTGGCCGAAGTTACGGGCCATTTTAAGTCCTTTGACTTTCTTGTCTGCCTGGCAGATTTTCTCAATTTCTTCCCAGGAGTTCTGCGGGCAGAAATCATCCACCAGGATAATTTCATAAGAACTGGTAATCTGGTTAAGGCTCTCAGTAAGCCTCCTATGCAGTTCCGGCAGGGCAGCCCTGCAGCCATACACCGGGATCACGACAGAAATATCCATACTCTCTTTTCCTTTTTATTCATCGCTGCCTGCTATGGCAGCCAGGATCCTTCAATTGCGCAGGCGCAGCTGGAGAATGGCTCTCATTTATAGAAATGATTATCTCCAGGTCCCTATGCATCCTTTTTACTGCTCAAAAAAATCTTTGACCGTCTGGATGACCTTGTCCTGGTCTTCCTTCGTCAGCCCGTAATACATAGGCAGGCGGGTCAGGCGGTTGCTTTCAGAAGTCGTGTAAACGTCTTCCCCGTGGAACCTGCCGAACTTCTTGCCGGCCGGGGAAGAATGGAGCGGAATGTAATGGAAGGTGCTCTGCACCCCGTGTTCCTTCAAGTAAGCGATGAAAGCGGTGCGCTCTTCCAGGTCTTTCAGTTTGACATAGTACATGTGGGCGTTATGCTTGCAGCCATCCGGGATGATGGGCAGGCCCAGTTCTCCCATGCCTGCAAAAGCGTCATTGTAGCGCTGCCAGGATGCGAGGCGGTTTTCGTTGATCTTGTCTGCCTCTTCCAGCTGTGCCCAAAGGTAAGCGGCATTCATGTCGCTGGGAAGGTAACTGCTGCCATAGGAAACCCAGGTGTATTTGTCTACCTGGCCGCGGAAGAATTTGGCACGGTTCGTGCCCTTTTCACGGAGGATCTCCGCGGGCTCGTTGTCTTCCGGATGGTTGATGACGATGGCGCCGCCTTCTCCCATGGAATAGTTCTTTGTCTCATGGAAGGAATAGCAGCCAAAATCACCGATGGTTCCCAGCGACCTGCCCTTGTAGGTGCTCATGACGCCCTGGGCCGCATCCTCGATAACGATCAGGTGGTGTCGCCTTGCGATGTCCATAATGGTATCCATCTCGCAGGCAACACCGGCATAATGGACCGCCACAATGACCTTGGTACGGTCGGTGATGGCATCCTCAATCTTGCTCTCGTCAATGTTCATGGTATCCGGACGGATGTCTACGAAGACCAGTTTTGCCCCGGTGAGGACGGCAGAGGTCGCCGTGCTGGAAAAAGTATAGCTGGGAAGGATGACCTCGTCTCCCGGCTGCAGCCCGGAAAGGAGCATTGCCATTTCCAGTGCTGTGGTGCCGCTGGTGGTCAAAAGGACTTTCTGCGCATGGAAACGCTCTTCCATCCAGGCATCACATTTTTTGGTAAATTCGCCATCGCCGCAGATTTTCTTGTTTTCAACTGCCTTTTTAATGTAATCCAGCTCTTTCCCGACATAAGGCGGGATATTAAAATTAATCATGCCATTTTCCTCTATTTCTTTTTCTTTCAAACGATCCTTCCATATAAAAGCCATTCGGCAATGTATCCTCTGGCAGGCCATGCCAAATACAATATTCCTCAAGGCATTCTATACCACCCCCCAAAGACTGTCCAATTTATATCGCCTACTGTCCTAAAGGCACCTTGTAAACCTGCCCTCCTGTATCCAGGTACAGGGAGATCACGGAACCTTTTTTTATCTTCTTCGTGGACAGGGAAAAATTAGAATATTTCCCGTTATCCAGGTCCGGCTGTTTGTCATTGATCCCCAGTGAGACAACCTGGTAATCCTCTTTCCCGGTATCCGGGTCCGTAATGCCCGCATATAAGGTGCAGGCAAAGGAATTGACGCCCGGCATATATATTGTGCCATCATAGGACTGGTTTTCTTTATGATAGGTGATATCGGTAAGCAGCCCCTCCGTATTTTCCGTAACCCGGCTTTGATCCACCTCCGGCGGGGTCGTACGGAATTCATAAACAGCCTGTGTGCCGTTGATGGTCTTGACACGGTAAGCCTTGACATCCTTGCCATAATGGTCCTGCAGGTAACGGGCGAATTCTTCCTTGCTCTTTTCAAATTCCACCACATATACATTGTCGTGGTCGATCATATCCCGGAAAGAATTGGTGACACCGTAGTTCTGGAGGACATATTCCCGGATGGAGGAATGGGTGGTCCACCCTCCCAGGCAGGCAATGTTGGAACGGTCTCCCAAATGGTACATCGTCCAAATGCTGTTCGAATTTTCGGAAAACGCGCCGGAGCTGTACAAATACAGATGGTCCTTGTCCGAAGCCATGGTGGCAAAAGAATCTTTCTCCAGTTTTGCCGCGGTCTGGTTCGGGTCGATCTTCAGCTCCAGGGAAACCAGGGGCGGGACCACCGCCACCAGCATGGACATTGCGACCGCCAGCTTCTTCGCCCCACGGTAACGGATATCCAAGCCATATAGCAGGAACACCAGGAAGAAAGCCAGTGCCAGGGAAACATCCACCCGCTGCACCATATACCTGCCGCTTTCAAACAGGTACAGCTCCATAATGCCGAAGCTGAAAAGTTCGTAAAGCAAAAGCCACAGCATGCCCGTCCTGTAAAAGAAAAATGCCAGGACGATTACCAGCAGCATGGCGGAAAAGAAGCTGTAATTTAAGAACGGGGAAACCAGATAAGTGAAGAACAGTTTGATGTCGCCCAGATGGAAAGTATGGTGAGTGGCTTTTTTCGCATCCACCAGCTTCTGCATCGTATCAATGGTAAACCGGTCCGGGTCGTCAAAGTTCCAGTCCTGGTACACTTTCAGGTCGTATTCCGATATGCCCAGGGAATCATACAATTCCTTGTTCTGGTCATAATCCGGGAAACCAAAGTCCAGAAGGTCCGATCGCAGGTTGTTGTACTCCATGTACTCTGCCCATGCGGGATCGCTGTTGTAAATATGGGAATTATAAGCGTTGGCGCCAAAAGATGCTGCAAGGAGGATCACAAAAGGAATGGCCAGCTGGAAGAAGAACTTCTTTTCTTTCCCTTTGATGGCCTTTAACGCAAAATAAACCCCGATCCCAAACATCGGGACCAAGATCATCTCAAAGGCTTTGAAGCGGTATAAAGCTCCTGTGAACGCAAGGACAAGGCCCAGGATCAATGGGATGGCTTTGAATCTTTTCTTTCCTCTGGCTGAAGCCTGTAACGCTTTCGGGTCTTCCGCATCAGATGGCCGGCCGGATATCACAGCTGCTGCACCCTTTGCCTGGCCGTCTGTGCCTTCTGCCTGACGGGCTGACGAGCTTTCTGCCTGGCAAACTGCACCCTTTTCCTGGCAAGCTGATGCGCCTCCTGCCTGGCCGGCTGATGAAGATGCCGCAGGGACATAGGACGCCCCCTCGGAAATCTCCCGGATCTTTTCATCCTTGGAATAAGCCGCTGCCCTGTCAAACAAAAGCAGCATCCCGGCCAAGGACGCGATGCCGGCAGTCTTGGTAAACTGCAGGAGTGAAAAATAGTCGCTGCCGAAATAAAATAATAAGACGGCGATGAATGCCAGGGAAACCGGCATGTGGAACCTTTTCAGGATGAGGTAGATAATCGTCCCGAAGGAAAGTGCCACCACCGTACACTGTACAATCGTATACCAGGGAAGCGTGGGAACCAGTGCCAGCAGCGCCTTTAATAAATATCCCACTAAAATGTTGATAAAAATTAAATGCGCGTCATACTGCCCGTTTGCCCCATACGCGATCTGGGCCATTGCCGTATCATCATTCTGCTCAAAACGCGCCGGGAACACCACCAGGTACATCAAAACGATCCAGGCCGTGATGCCAAACGCAATCCATAATTTTCTCTTCTCCGCCTTACTCATACAACCAATTTCATTAAACACATTTCATACAAACAATGCCTCGTCCGAAGGACGATTTGGAGTCCTTTAAACACCATATGGCCCATAAAAACCAATCCGGTTTTTACGAGCCAGGTGTTTATCATATAAATAAATTCTTCCTAATAAATCCAGGGGCAGTACCTATCACAGGCCTGTCTGTGAAAGAGGACAATCCCGGATATTAAAGGTCATCCAGGTCGATGAAGTCAAGGTCGTCGTCTTCATCCTCATCGTCCTCATCCTGTGCTTCCAGGACGGTGCTTTCCTCTGCCGGCTGCTGGCGCTGCGCAGGTTTCCTTGCGGGCTGCGGCCGCGGAACCGGTTCATCCTCTTCCTCATCATCCAGGTATTCTTCGTTATCCAGATAATCTTCGTCTTCCGGATACCCTTCTTCCACTTCCCGGCGCACAGCCTTGCGGCCGCGGGAATTTTCCCTTTTGGCTTCTTTGACGGCAGAGTGGATCGGCTCTTCGTCCTCATCCTCTTCTTCCTGTGCCCTCTTCCTGGACTTCTTGGCCTTTACAGGGATTTCTTCTTCCTCGTCATCATCGTAATAATCGTCATCATATTCTTCCTCGGCATCATCGCCCTTGCGGTACCACAGCAGCAGGTTGATGATAATGATCAGAAGGACGACTACGATACCGATCAGGATCGCGATGACACGGCTGTACTGTTTTTTCAGCAGGGAAGTCAGCTTGCCCCCCACTGTGCTGGAAGCATCAGAAGAAGCTGTCGCGGCAGTGCTTTCCGTCGTGGTTACTGCCTGGGGCTCGGAAGCGCGGACAAAGGAGCTGTCCTTCTGGTCATAAAGGTACCAGCCTTCTGAACCGTCATTGTCCATGGCATATACATAATAGACATCGGATACGTCCGAATCTTCGGACTGGATCCCGCCGATGGTGCCCGTAGAATCTACAGACAGCGTAGCGGATGTATAACCTTCCGGAAGCGTGAAGTCCGTCGGCAGCGCTTCCAGGACGATGTAATGTTCATCCCCGCCCACCAGGATAAACGGTGAGAAGGAACTGCTGTCCTGGTCATAAACAAAGAAAGCGCCGGTCCCGGAGGAATTCTCCAGGTAAAGCAGCGTCATGCCCATAGATTCATTGCGGACGCCGCTGTATGTACTTCCATTGTAAGTGACATCTACTTTGGTAAAGCCGCTGGGGATGTCATCATCGGAAAAATCACTGGTCAGCGTATAGGACGCGGTCCCTACTGTAACAGACGTCCCGTCTTCCGAGGTATCTGAATTCTCATCCGTGCTGGTAGTGGAAGCGCCGTCTGTCGTGCTGGAGGAAGTAGTTCCGGTAGTAGAGGACGTGGTCGTGCCGGTCGTCCCAGTAGTGCTGGACGTAGACGTGGTTGATGTGGACGGCGTGCCTTCTGCCACCAGGTTGCTCTGGATATAGCCTGTAGTGCCGTTGATCCGGATCTCGGTCCAGTTCCCGGAGGTACCTACAATCTGTACGGTCTCCCCATTGGACAGGGAAGTAATGGAGTCACTGTCCGTAGATGGCTGCGTACGCACATTGGCAGTGGCGCCATTCGTCACCACATAGCCGTTGGTATCCGCGAATGCAAGGGAACTGCATCCGAAAATGAGCGCGGCGGATAATCCGAAGGCCGCAAAATATTTGTATCCTCTTTTTCTCATTTTGTTTCCTCGATTTCTCCTAATTCAATCAAATACCTGTGGAGGGCATCCTGCCATGCCGGAAGGCGGTGGAAGCCGGCCTCGTCCAGGCTCTTTTTGGAAAGCCTGGAATTAAAGGGGCGCACCGCGGCGGACAAGCCGTATTCTTCCGTCGTGACATGTTTTACATGGCAGCTGGCGATGCCGGCCTGGCGGAAGATTTCTTCGGTGAAGTCTGCCCAGGAGCAGATGCCCTCATTGGTCGCATGATAAGTTCCATATTTTTCCGTCTGTATCATATCGCAGATCAGGACGGACAAGTCATCCGTATAAGTCGGGGAGCCAATTTGGTCATCCACGACCCTTACCTCGTCATGCGTTTTCCCAAGGCGCAGCATGGTCTTGATGAAATTATGGCCATTTACGCCGAATACCCAGGAAATACGGACAATGAAGTACTTTTCCAGATACCGTTTTACGGCAAGCTCCCCTGCCAGCTTGGTAGCACCATACTGGCTTAACGGGCCGGTCACATCATCTACTTCGTAAAACTGGTCCCCCTGCCCCGGGAAAACGTAATCCGTACTAAAGTACATCATCTTTGCGTCGATTTTTTTACATACCTTGGCGATATTCTCGGTACCTACGGTATTGACTTCAAAGCATTTCTGTTTTTCTTCTTCTGCCTTGTCCACCGCGGTATAAGCAGAACAGTGCACTACGACATCCGGCATACAGCCCAGGATAAAAGCTTCCGTGGCTGCCTGGTCCGTAATGTCAAATTCTGCCCGATCTGCACCGATATGGTCTATGCCCAGCGCGTCCAGATGCTTCATCACATCATGGCCCAGCTGGCCGCCGATCCCAGTTACTAAAACTTTCATATAAGGTTCCTCTGGCGTATCTTTCCTGTTATCCCCGGGAAGGGGGTTTCATCCATCCCCACATGAAAGAGGATGGCATTTACCTATCTTTTCCGCTTACAGCATCCTTTTATTCCACCGTCACGGACTTTGCCAAATTCCTCGGATGGTCCACATCAAACCCTTTTCCAGCTGATACATAATAAGCAAACAGCTGCAGCGGGAGGATGGCCAAAGACCCTGTGAAATACGGGTTGGTCTTCGGAATGTATATAACATAATCAGCGGTATTTTCCATATCCGCATGGTCCGCGTTGGTAATCGCCATGACAAAGGCGCCGCGGCTGCGGACTTCTACGATATTGCTGATGGTCTTTTCATAAAGGTCTTCCTGGGTGACAACCGCGTTGACCAAGGTCCCTTTTTCAATCAGGGAAATGGTGCCATGCTTTAATTCACCGGCTGCGTAAGCTTCCGCGTGGATGTAGGAAATTTCCTTTAATTTGAGCGCGCCTTCTACAGCGATGGCATAATCAATCCCACGACCGATAAAGAAGACATCCTTTGCCGCGATATAACGGTTGGCAAATTTCTGGATCCTGGTCTGGTTGTTCAGCACCATCTCAGCCTGCTGCGGGAGCTGGAGGAGGTCATGCTGGTATCCCAGGTATTCCTTCGTGGAAATCGTGCCTTTCACCCTTGCCAGCTTCATAGCCAGAAGGTACATAATCACCAGCTGGGCGCTGTATGCCTTGGTGGTGGCCACTGAAATCTCCGGGCCTGCCACGGTATAAATGGTGCGGTCCGCTTCCCTGGTCATGGAACTGCCTACGGCATTTACCACTGCCACGGTCAGGATGCCGTGCTCCTTGGCTTGCTTTAAAGCTGCCAGCGTGTCCGCGGTCTCCCCGGACTGGCTGATCAAAAGCACGATCTCGTTTTCCGAATAAATCGGGTTGCGGTAACGGAATTCAGATGCCAGGTCCACTTCTACCGGTACTCTTGCCATGCCTTCGATGACATATTTGGCAATCATGCCCACATGGTAGGCTGAGCCGCAGGCCGCGATATGGATCCGTTCCAGCTTGGCCAGCTCCTCGTCTGTCATCTTCAGCTCGTCAAATACGACTTCGTTGTCCTTGATATGGGGCTCGATGGTCCTGCGGATCACCTTGGGCTGCTCGCTGATCTCCTTCATCATGAAGAATTCGTAGCCGCCCTTTTCTGCCGCGTTCATATCCCAATCAATGGTATGGAGTTCCTTCTGGATAGGCTCCATGTCCAGGTTGAAGAACTGGATGGAATCCCTGGACAGGACGGCAATCTCTTCATTGTCGATGTAGTAAACCTGCCTGGTGTATTTCAGGATGGCAGGCACATCGGAAGCGACGAAATTGCCCTCCCCTTCTTTGCCCCTGCCGATGACCATGGGGCTGTCCTTGCGGACGGCAAAAACCTGGTCCGGGTGTTTGGCAAAGAGGATGCACAACGCATAAGACCCCTCCAAGCGATACATGGTTTTCACGATCGCTTCCAGAGGGTCTCCTTCATAATAATAGTCCAAAAGGTGTGCGATGCATTCCGTATCCGTCTCGGAGCGGAACTGATAACCCTTTTCTTCCAGAAATTCCCGGATTTTCTGGAAATTTTCGATAATCCCGTTATGCACCACCGCAATGGTCTTGTCTTTGTTGTACTGCGGGTGGGCGTTCTCCACCGTCGGGTCCCCGTGGGTAGCCCACCTGGTATGGCCGATCCCTACCGTGCCGGGCATCTTTTCCCCATCATGGGTAATGTCGATGAGTCCCCTAAGGCGACCCGGCATCTTTTCAATTTCAATTTTTTCCCCGTCATAGACGGCAAGCCCGGCGGAATCATATCCCCGGTACTCGAGCTTGGACAGCCCGTCCAAAAGGATCGGGGCCGCCTGCTCATCACCGATATATCCAACTATACCACACATATCTTAAGTCCTTTGAATCCGATCTGAAATCCCGCAGCCGCTGCACTTGTCAGATACCCGCGCTTCCGCCGCTGCCTGCGCTGCCTCCTGTACTGGAAGTGCTTCCGGAGCCCTCTGTGCTGCTGGAAGCACTGTCTGTACTGTCCGTACTGTTGGAGCTGTCCGTGCTGCTGTCGATAGAAGATTCCTCTGACAGGTTATCAGCACTGATGCCGTAATCCACCGCGTCTTCTTCCGTATCTCCGGTCGTCCTTTCGATGTAATCGCTGATCTTCTTCACCGTGCTGGAAGGCTCGTAATCGTCCTCCCCGAACAGCCAGGAATACATCTCTTCGACATTGCTTTCCAAGGTACAGGGCACGTCTACGCTTCCCTTGCTGCCAATCGTCTCCGTTGTCAGCTTGAAGGGGAACCCTGCCGTATCCGCCAGCTTGTATTTCATGGCATTGGTTGCCAGGGACAAAATCTCCTTGTTGCTGAAGGAGGTTTCGATATTCGGGAGCATGTCGTCAATCAGGCTGTTTAACGTAGACGCGTCTGAAGACTTCACCTTCTTAAACAGCTGGGAAAGCACGGTCCTCTGCCTCTGGGCACGGGTGAAATCCCCTCCGGAAGTATAACGGATCCTGCAGTATGCGGTGGCCTGTACGCCATCGCAGAGCTGCTCCCCGGTTTGGGTGATGTAGTTTGACTTCTTGCCGGTGACTTCGGATACCGAATCAATGTACCCATTGATATAATCCATTTCATCGGAAGTAATATTCAGCTCGATGCCGCCCACATCGTCAATGGCTTCCGTAACCGCGTAAAAGTCCACGGTCACATAATCCGTAAGGTTCAGGTCCAGGTTTTTGTTCAGCATGGAGAGGGCTTTTTTGGCTCCTCCGGTGGAAAAGGCATAATTTGCTTTCTCGTAGCTGGCATCGGAACTGATATCTCCGGTAGCAAGATACGTATCCCTGTATACGGAAAGGATCCGGATCTCGCCGGTGTCATTATTAATGGAGCAGACCATGATCACGTCGCTAAGGCCGCTGTCCAAGTCCCCGTTGCTCCGGTTGTCCAGCCCGAAGATGGCAAAATTGGTATAACCGCTTACCTTCCCGGTATCCAGGTCTTCATTGATGCCTACGCTTTTATCATCAATCTTCGTACGGTTGATCTGGTTTAATTTCTGCCACAGGAAAAGCCCTGCCAGAAGGATCACCACGATAATGATTTCAATCACGATGACAGCAATTTTATGGCGCTTGCGCCGTTTCCTGCGCTGGATGAGCTCTTCCTTATGCTGCAATGAATGCCCCTGTCCGGAAGAAGTCCTCCGCTTGTCCTCTCGTCCTGCCGGCTTCCTGTTCTTTTTTGCCATAACAACTCCAAACTGTGAATGATAAAACGATAAGCAAGACCGCTTATCTCTTATTTACAAGATCATACAGATTAAAATTATAGACTACCTTTTTATCCCATGTCAACTGACAGCGGGGGATATTACCCCATTCCACAAAGAATTCACATTCTCACCACATATACCAACGCCGCAGTTTTCATGCATTCCATCACCAAAAAGGTGAAAAGCAGGCTCCATACACATATGCAGCGCGTATAAGGACTGGCGCCGCCTTCCAAATCGCCTGTCATTTTTCTGCTTTTCCCTGCCTATCGAAATCCTCGATCAGCTTTTCCGCGTCCCGGCTGCCCTTGCGCATGGCCTTCCACTTTTCGCCTCTGCCTTTTTCATAAAGAAGGGTCTTCAGGAAATAAAAGGCATATTTCTTCTTTTCATACCCGTAATCGATGCTGTCCTTATGGACCTGCATGTAAAATTTCCAGTTCCGGACCGTATAATATTTGCGCATGGGCGGATGGTTTAACACTGTGATGCGTTTCCCGAAAAAGCGGTGGTTTTCGCCCCTCCCCAGTTCATGCAGGAGCCTGGCGCCATTCACCCGGTAAATTTTGTATCCTGCTTCCCGGACCCTGGCGGAAAAATCGTAGTCCACATAGTCGATAAAAAGGGGCTCATAAAAACCTCCTGCAGCCTGCCATACCGGAACCGGGCAAAGCGCTCCGGAAGTAATGCAGGTATCGATTTCCTCCACTTCTCCCCTATGGGGAGGGACCTGAGAATAGTTGCGGTCCAAAATCAACGGGGAAAGCATGCCGATTTTATCCAGCCCCTCCAGCTCCTTATAACGTGCAACCAGCCCCGGTTCGCAGACGCTGTCCTGGTCCAAAGCCAGCACAGAATCAAAGCCCTTTTCCTCTGCCAGATGGAACATCTGGTTCAGTGCTTTTGCCACGCCCTCGTTCTTGGAGTTCTCAATTATATAGTACGGTGGCTTTTCCCTGCCCTGCCCCCTTTCCTGGGGATCTTTTTCCTGTACCTGTCCGAAGCATGCGTCATCCACTTTCCCTGCTTCTATGCTGGAATCTTTTTTCCGTCTTTCCTCTATGCTGGAAACTTTTCCATCCTTTTCCCTGGAATGGCAAGCTTTTTCCTGCGCATCCTCCAGCATCCCCCGCAGGTTCTCCCGAAGGGAGCGGGCGCTTTCTTCCCCATCGTCCATAAGGCCGTTCACGACTAATACCAGCCCTTCCACCTGTGGGAAAACTGCCTGGATATTCTCCCGGAGCCTCTCCAGGTCCGGATGGTATACGGTAATCCCTGCCAGGATCATAACCTTTTCCTCCCTCTGGCCTGGCGCTGCAGGAGCCGCCAGGTAAAAACGATCCTGTTCCGGAGCATTTTCGGCAGCGGGTAATGCTCCATGGAAGACACATTCTGTCCATGGCGCCGGTAGGAAAAAAGCACTTCATGGAGGAAACAGCTTCCTCCATGGAGGTCCCCCAAAACACCGATCCACTGGTCATACATCTCAATTCCTTCCGGTATAGGCAGCACATATTCCAAAAGCTCCCGCCGCAGCGCCATCGTGCAGCCCATGTAGGAATTCTTCCAGATATTTTTTAACGCCCCCGGCCCGGAATGGCGGTAGTCCATAAAGGATGGGATCAGGACCCTCCCATCTTCGTCCACCACCCTGGCGTCATGGACCACGACACAGCAGCGGTTCTGCCGGAAAGCCTTTTCCACCTCAGCTGCCTTTCCTTCATCCCATATGTCATCCTGGTCACAGAGGAAAATGATATCCCCGCTGGCCTTGGAAAGCAGAAATCCGAAGTTGGCATTTACCCCCTTGTGCGGGCCGTGGAACAGGCGGATCCTGCCATCCTCCCTTTGAAAAGAACATAAAAGATCCCAGGTACCATCGGTAGAGCCGTCATCGGAAATGAGGAGCTCATCCTCCACAGACAAGTTAAGGAGGACAGAACGGACCTGTCCTCCTATATATTTTTCTCCATTGTAGGCTGCCATACAGACGGATTTCATTTCCAGCGCATGCCCCATTTCTTAAAATACTTCTTCATGGATTTTACATGTTCCCGGAAGAGCCGCGGGTTTTTGTGGGAGCCCCTCTCCCACTTATGCACCACGCTGGCGCCGGGATAATAAACGACCCTTGCTTTTTCCCGCACCCTGCGGCACAGGTCCGCGTCTTCCATATACAGGAAGTACCGTTCGTCAAAGCCGCCGATTTCCTGAAAAAGGCTGGTACGCACCACCAGGAAGGAGCCCTGGGCGAAAGGCACGTCAAAGACCTTTCCATAATCCTGGTCCTGCAGGGTATGGGCATCCTGCCTTTTCTGGAAATGCCCCTTGCAGAACATGCGAAGCCCCATGTCCAGGACGGTGGGATCCTTGCGGTAGGCCTTCTGGAGGTTCCCTTCTTCATCCAGAAGCCTGGGCGCCACCATGCCTACATCCGGGTTCTGGTCCAGGAAAGAGATCATGCTGGAAAACACATCCTCGGTGAGGAGGATGTCCGGATTGACAATCGCATGGTACTGCGAATCCAGCCTTCCCAGGACCTTGTTCTGGCCGGCCCCGAAACCGGGATTGGAAGGGTCTGGGATATATTCGATATCCCCATACCCGGACAGGAATCTTTTGAACTCCTCCTGCCCTTCCCCGGCGGATTCGCTGTTGTCGATGATGTAGATTTTTTTGCTTATCGCCGGGCCTGTCCATTTTTCAATGGAACGGACCGCCGCGGCCGCCTTTTCATATTCATAATGGACCACGATTGCCACGGATAATTTTTCCATCTTGCCGGTAATCTTTCTTAAAATATCGTAAGGAGGGACCCGCTTCAGCAGCGCCTGTCCTTATACGGCCGAGCGGTGTTCCTTCTGGCCATACTGGATGTAATGCAGATAATATTGCACTAAATTGCTGCCAAAGGCTTTCCTTAAATCGGAATACCTGGCTTTATAAGCCTGGACATTGAAAGTGCTCTTTGCCTGGTTTCCCTGCTTCATGCCATACTGGACAAAGTATTTCAGCAGCGCCACATCATCGTAACCGTATTTTTTCTGGAGGCTGCTGTAATGGCTGTAATAATATTCAAAGTCATAAACCGGGGAATAATCCACGCCATTGAAGGTGGCCAGGGGGTCCAGGATCTTTGCCGTGTAAGACGCGTCCCTGTTTTCCTTCTGCCCATATGTCATATAATGTATATAATAATCCCTTAAATTGCTGCCAAATGCAAGCCGAAGATCCACGTAACGGTTCTTGTAGCCGGTGACATTAAAGCTTTCCTTTGCCTGGCGCCCTTCCTTCATACCAAAGGTGACGAAATGCTGCAGCACGGCAATATCGTCATGTCCGCAGACTTTCGCCACATCCGGCTGGTTCGCATAATAATAGGAAAAATCATATACTGCGGAATAATCTACGCCATTCCATGTGGTGATGGGGTTTGTAATATCCGCCGTATAGGAAGCGTCCCTGTTTTCCTTCTGGCCATAGGCAATGTAATGCTGGTAATAAGCCGGCAGGTTGTCACCAAAGGCAAGGCGCAGGTCCTGGTAACGGTTCTTATAGCCCGTCACATTGAACGAGCTGCAGCCCTGCCTGCCCTCTTTCATGCCATAGGTCAGGAAGTGGTTCAAAAGGGCCTGGTCATCTTTGCCGAATGCGGCTGCCACATCCGGATAAGCGTTGTAATAATAATCCGGGTCAAAGACCGGGGAGTAGTATTCCAGCTGGCTGGCTGTCCCAGATTTTTGACCGAGCCCCAGATACTCGGCGATGCCTGCCGCATCTGCCTGGCCGATCGCGGCAAGCTTGCTGTCGGAGGAAAGGAATTTCTCATAATCGCTTTCGTTGCTTAAGAAAGCATGTTCCACGATGACAGATGGGATATTGTTTTCTTTCCCATGGCGGATGACGGCGTAGTAATCCCGGTTGTCCAGAACTGTCCCGTCCGTGTCGACGCTGTAATCCCTGGTCCTGACCCCGTCGTTTGTAATGCCAAGGGCCTTGAGCTGTGCCAGGATATCCTCTGCCATCTCCTTCATCTCAGCGTTGAAATTGTTCCCATACTCATTTTTCGTCGTATTCGGGATGAAGACCATGGCGCCATGGGCTGACTTGCTGGAAGCGGCATTTAGATGGATGCTGACATACAGGTCCGCGTTCATCTTTTTTGCGTAATCGCACCTGGCCTTCAATTCTTTGGACGCAGTTGACGAGGACATATAAGCGTCCGTAGTCCTGGTCATATAGACCTTGACGTTCTTATACTGTTCCAGCTCTGCCTTGCAGGCCAGGGCAATCTTCAGGTTCAGATTCTTCTCGAAAACCGTTTTCCCATTATAGGTGCCATAGGTCCCGCTGTCGTTCCCGCCATGTCCCGGGTCCAATACGACCACATAGGTCTTGCTTGCGGAGACACCGCCTGACTGGAGAGAACTGCCATCCGTCTGGCTGACCGCTGCTTCCACAGCAGACTCTACCTGGCTGCTGATGTCCTGGGTGCTGTCCTCTGCGGAGGCGGAAACGCTGGCTACCTGCAGCCCGTCTTCCTGGGCATCCTGGGCAGTTTCCTGCTCCTCGCTGTCCCGGCCTTCGGACTGGTCCTCGTCAGATACTGTTTCAGACTGGGAATCCACTTCATCCGCGTCCTGGAGGGTGGTATCCCCGTTTTCATCCGTGGTTTCCACCAGATCCGGGTCCGTATCAACGGAGGCATCTACGCCAAAAGAAGCGGAAATGCCCAAATCAGCAAACTGCTCTGTCTGGGTATTTCCGTCTGCCAGCTGCCATGCCACCGAAACCAAGGTATATGTTCCGGATGCAAGACCTGCCAGGGAAAACAGCACGCCGTTTTCCGAAATGGAATCCGCGTCCTTCTGGTAAGTGTTTCCGGCTGCATCTTCATAAGAAAGCTGTGCCCCGGAAATCCTGGAAAAGTTATCCCCTATGCCAATCGATACCTGCTGGGTTTCCCCGGAAGAAATTTCTTCCGCGGACTCTGCCACATACTGCACCAGGGAATCCGTATCCGAAACATCCTCCTGGGAAGTATCCCCGGCCTTATCCTGGCTGGTGCTGTCCGCATCAGCGGAAGCCGTCACTTCTGCTTTTGCTTCATAAGTGGTAAGGGAATTCCCGGCGCACACCGGCACCAAAAGCGCCAGCGCCAAAAGGAAAGCCCCTGCCTTTTTCCACCTGATTTTCATTTTCTTTTTCATAACCTTTCGATCCTTTTATATCGTAAGGAGTGACCCGCTTCAGCGGGAGGATCCCTTACGATGTACTAGCCGCATCGTCTTATGTCATCGCCTGAAAGGCGATGACGCAGGCCACGCCTTCGCACGGAGTGCGAATCTGCATGGCGTGGCTCACCCGTAGATGTCATCACCTGAAAGGCGATGACGCAGGCCACGCCTCCGCACGGAGTGCGGTTTATCATGGCGTGGCTCTCCTTATGGACGATTTGGAATGCGGCGTCTTTCCTTTCTTTCATAGCCTTCCCAGCGATGAAAACCATGCCCTCCTGCGATGCGGAAAATGATAGATCCACTCTTCCTGTCCGGGATGCGGCACAGAATTTCCGTCCTGCCGCAGTTTGATGCGATACAGGGATGCCCGCGGGACCCGCGGGCACTTTTCATCCTCCGGCAGCTACTATACCGCGTTCCTGCCTTCCTTTTTCCCATACTGGATGTAATGCAGGTAATACTGCTTCAAATCGCTGCCGAAGGCTTTTGCCAGGTCCGTATAGCGTGCCTTGTAATGGTAGACGTTAAAGATGGAAACAGCCTGGCGGCCTTCCTTCATGCCGAACGTAACAAAATGCTCCAAAAGAGCGTCTTCCCTGCTTCCAAGGGCGGATGCCACGTCCGCGTAGTGGGCAAGATAATAATTATAGTCATAGACCGCAGAATAATCGATGCCATTCCAGATGGTCCGGTATCCGGAAACCGTGGCGGTATAGGAACCATCCCTGTTTTCCTTCTGCCCATGCTGGATGTAATGCAGGTAATACTGCTTTAAATCACTGCCGAAGGCTTTCCGAAGGTCGCTGTAACGGTTCTTATAACCGGTGACGCTGAAGCTTTCCTTGCCTTTGCGCCCTTCCTTCATGCCAAAGTTAATGAAATGCTTCAGCAGGGCGATGTCGTCATAGCCCAGCGCATTCTGCAGGTCGCCATTGTGACCGTAATAATACTCAAAATCATAAACAGCGGAGTAATCCACACCATCCCTTTTGGTAATCGGGTCTACGATCTTGTCCGTATAAGAAGCATCCCTGTTCTCGCCCTTGCCATGCTGGATATAATGCATGTAATAGGATGCCAGGTCCTTTCCAAAAGCAAGGCGCAGGTCCTGGTAACGGTACCGGTAGCCGGTTACATGGAAAGAGCTGCTGGCGGTCCGTCCCTCCTTCATGCCATACTGGATAAAATGGAGCAGGGCGCCGAATTCATTATTGTCTGTGCCATACACCTTTGCCAGGTCGGAATAGTTTGCGATATATTCCGCGTAATTATAAACACCGGAATAATCGACGCCACTGTATTCGGACAGGTAGAATCGCTTCGGGGAGCTGTTTTCCAGGATCGTCCCGCTGTTGCCTTCCTGGTCAACGGAAGCAGTGGGCACTTTGGAGGAAATGGCGGAAATCACTTTATGGACCTTTTTCTCTCCATGACTCTGGAGGGACGAAGTGGAAATATTGTAATAAGTGTACGGACCGTTCAAGGTGTCCGTATCTGCCCAGGTAGTATCCACATTGTACCAGATGCCATCCACCAGCACCATGTTCCATTCATGCCCGCCGCCGGTCCACTGGCTGATGACGGAGACCGCAGGGATCCCCAGGGCATTGTTCAGCATGGCAAAGGCTTCGGAATACCCTGCGCAGAGGGCTTTCTTTTTCGTGAACGCATTGTAGCATCCCTGGTTCAAATCGGTGGATTCATAGGAAAAATTGGAAACGATCCACTGGAAAACGGTTTTCTCCGGATCGCTGGTGCCGGAAACCTGGGACAGGGCATCTTCCACTGCCTTGGAAAAGCAGCTGGTATAGCTCTGCCGCTTCACCCCGTCTGACAGATCCGTGTATACGCCCAGCGCGCAGAGCCCGTTCGTTTCATCAAAATAGGTATATTCATTGATGAAGTAATACTGCGGGTTCGAAAGATGGAACAGGTAGAGTGCCTGGGTGGCCTGGGCTTTGGTAAGGCCAAGCTCCTTATAATCCACCATCCCGGTCAAAGCGGTGGTGATGCTGCCCTTGGTAACAGTGGAAAGGTCCTCCATGCCAGTGAGATAGCTGGTACAAAGGCCGTCCAGTGCATCATAAAGCTTTTTCTGGGCGTCGGAAAGCTGGCTGTAATAATACGTACTGGAAAACTTGCTCCAGTAGGAGGCATCCGTAATAAGCGTCCCGGTAGAACTTTCCACTGCGGAAGAGGTTTCTTCTGCGGTATCCGTGGTGCTTTCGGATGTTGACATACCAGTACTGGAAGCAGAAACCGGATCCGATGCCGTCTGGACCGCAATACCGGGTTGCTTATCCCCTTCCTGCTGCCTAGCCGTTTCCTGGGTTTCCTGTACGCCTGCATAAGCGCTCCCGGATGCATCGGAAATCGTTTCTGCCGAAACATGCCCTCCGAAGCCGAACAGGAAAAGAATACTGATTCCGAATACACATGCCAGATGGAGGAACCATCTGTTTTCTCTTTTTCTTTCCATTATGAATTGCCTTTCCTTGCCGGATCCTTCCTCTCGCGGGTCTCATAGGTCTCCCTTTTCCGGACCTCATGGACCTTTCCTTTGCCAGGCCTCATGGATCCCTCCTTTACCGGATCTTATGGATTTCCCGTTTCACGGATCCTTTTCGATTAAGGCTGCTTGTTACCCCTCTTTCTTCTATTTCATACTACTCCATTTTATATAGCTTCCTTTGGTATTGCAAATTCCCGCGGCCGATGGTTACTGGCTAATGCATTCACACATTTCGCTGTGCTTTCCGCTCCCCCTGCCTGCTGAAAGAAGAAATGCTGCAGGCATTTCAGCAGAGGCTGCAGATAACGCCTGCTTCCCCTATGCTTTCAACGAAAAATCCGACTTGTCCAAAGTCAGGTTTGGATTGTAGTAAGGATCGCCCTTCCTTAAGACCGCTTTCCACCTCTCCTGGAAAACCGACATTTCCCGCTGGAACCGCTCCACCTTCTCCGGCGTATCTTCCAGCCCCCGGGATTTGGATTCATAATGGTAAAGCTCCGCAAAGGGGTCATAAACCACCAGGTACCCTTTTTCCCGGACCTTCAGGCAGAAATCAATGTCGTTGAAAGCGACTTTCAGTTCCTCAGTCAGCCCGCCCACTTCTTCATAAATGGACCTGCGTACCAGGAGGCAGGCTGCCGTGACGGCGGAATAATCCTGGGCACAGCAGATCCTGGACTGGTAGCCGTAAGCGTCCCTGGGCTGCCCGATAAAGGTGTGCCCGGCAATGCCGCCATAGCCGATGACGACGCCAGCATGCTGGATCGTGTTGTCCGGGTAGCAGAGCTTGGCTCCTACGATGCCCACATCCGGGCGGAGGCCATACCCCAGCATCTCTGACAGGCAGTCCGGAGTGATCATCTCGATATCATTGTTGAGAAGGAGCAGGTACTCGCCCTTTGCGTAGGTTTCTCCAAAGTTATTGATCCTGGAGAAGTTAAAGTCCCCATCATAATAAGCAACGGTCACATCCTCCCGCTTTTCGATTTCCTTGTAGTAATCAAACGTTGCCGGGTCCGTGCTGTTATTCTCAATGATGATAAATTCGTAATTGCGGTAGGTGGACTTCCTGTCAATGGAATCCATGCACTTTTTCAGGTCATCGATATGGTCCTTGTTGGGGACAAGGATCGAGACCAAAGGCTGCTCTTTCCATAAAAACCTGGTGCGGTATAGCCCATAGGCTGCCCCATGCTCCACGGTAGCCGGGATGCCCAGCCTCTTATAATGCGCCTCCACTGCCTTGATGCCGGCTTCAAAAGCATATTTCTTGCTTTCCGGGTTCGCCGCGGTGGAATCCATATGGGACCTCCAATGGTACAAGATCTTCGGGATGTGGTAAATCCGGTGCGCCTTTTCGCTGCAGCGCAGGATGAAATCATGGTCCTGGGCGCCGTCATATTCCCTGCGGAGCGTCCCCACCTCGTCCATCAGCTCTTTTTTTACGACCAGGAAGTGGCAGATATAATTGACGCTGCAAAGGAAATCCAGGTCAAAGTCCGGTTTGAAGTTGGGCTCGAACCGCTTTTTCCCATCCATAGACACTTTGTCTTCATCGGAATAAAGCATGTCGATGGAAGGGTCTTCATTTAAAGCTTTGACATTTTCATACAGGGCGTTCGGCGCAAGCAGGTCGTCATGGTCCGCAAACCCGATATAATCCCCTGTCGCAAGGCGGATCGCCCCGTTGGTATTTTCCGAAATGCCACCGTTTTCCTTCAGCAGGCAGGTTTTAATACGGGCATCTCCCTTGGAGAACTGCTCCAGGATCCCGGTCAGGGGGGACTTGCCGTTTTCATCTATGCTGCCATCCGCCAGGCACAGCTCCCAGTTCCCGTAGGTCTGGGCTTTTACGGAAGAGACCAGCTCCTCCAGATAATTTTTATCGGTCCGGTACAGCGGCACTACGATGCTGATTTTCGGGGAAAATGCAAATTTTTCCTTTTTCTGCGCTTTCAGGTCCTTTTCCTTCACATCGTATTTGGCAATCCATTCCGGGTAGGACAGGTCGCCCTGGAAATGCTTTTTCACTTCCTGCTTCACGCGCTGGATCGTCTGGCGCATCCCATGGCGCTTCAGAAAACGGACTCCCCTCTTGAAAGCGGTCCCGCCTGCAGATGCCGCAGCCTCTTTCTTTGTAGAAACCGGCACGCGCTCCTGCCGCCCCTGTGCCTTCATCACCAGGAAAAGTTTTTCACCCTTGGAAACTTGGGCAGTGAGATGGAACCCCGCCTCTTCTTTGCTTCCGATTTCCATAAGCTCCGGGTAATTGCCCAGCACGTCTGAACGAAAAGTACGGTCTACCTTGGCATCCAGCCTGCTGCCGTCCTTATCCTCCAGGAAAACCTCCACTGTCCCTTCTGCCAGTGCCCATCCGGTGATGGAAAGGACACCATCCGAAAAAGAAACACTTTCCACATAGTAGTCGATGCCCTGCCGCAGGGAGGCTAATTTTGAGATTTCCATGCTGCCGGAAACTTCTTTTTTCCCATCCGGTCCTGCAGTATAAACGGTTACCTTGTGCCCGTTTCCCCAATTTTCCGGAAGGTCGGCATACAGGAAAATCTCCTTCCCCACATTCTGCCCGTTGCCCAGGTATTTGCGGCGGATGAAGATCCCTTCCTGTACTTTTTTCTCTGCGATATGACAAGGCGTATCATCCACCGCAACAAGGATGGAAGTATCTCCCGCCTCGTCATTGGCATACCATCCGGCCACCACGGCCTGGTCCTTGTTTCGGATGTTAAAACGGATGGATTCCAAATGGAACATGTTCTCTATCATAAACTACCCTTTTCTTCTTTGCATCCGGGATAGGGGATGTCCTGCTGCCGGCAGCAGAAATTCCTTTTCCCTAGCCCTGCAGGGCATCCTGTCTAATCTGCCTTGCAGCCGCACAGCCATCCTATCATCGGATTGATGCTGTCAGGATTTCATTTTATTCTTACTTCGACGGAATTTCTCCAGCATTTTCCAGCCCTTGGTATTTTTCATGGCGGTAATTTCTTCTTCCAGCTCCGCGGCTTTTTTCTGAGCCTCTTCCTTTTCCAATTTCAGGGAAAGCAGCTCCTTTGCCTTTTCCGATAAAAGGGCCTGCTGTTTTTCGATCTGCTCACAGTGGCTCCGCAGCTGGTTCTCCAGGTCCCTTGCCAAAGCGGACAGCTCGTCCCGCTCCTGATGGAAGACTGCTTCTTCCTGCTCCCTGCGCCTTATTACTTCCTGGATTTTTCCGGAAACCTGCCTTCCGGAGAGCAGGATGACCGATCCGCTGACCGTAACCTCTCCTTCTTCTATAGAAGACGGGTCTACAAAATAAACCGGGTCCGTGGTCAGGAACAGGTCTTTGTCCCCTTCCCGGCCTGACGCGTTGCCGGCCGCAAGACGGATCTTCCTGCCTGCCGTCTCCAGATAAGCGCCGCTGATGCAGAAGCTCCCCTCTTCCGGGTCAAACCGCAGGGCACGGACCTGCCCCTCTGCCTCCTTCGGCAGCCGGAAGGAAACCCGGAACTGCCCTCCGTTATCAAAATAAATCCTCTGAAGGATCCTCTGGGACTCGCTGAAGCCTTCCCCCGTATCATAATACAAAGAAGCTTCGATCTCTTTTACCGGGGATTCCGGCAGGAGCTGGTTTAAAAAGACCTTCCTGGGCACATAAGAATAACGGGCATAGCAGTTGGAGCCTGCATATTCCATTGTAAAATGCAGGTCCCATTTCCGGAACGTTTCCTCTTCTGCCTTGGTAATCCCATGCCTGTCGTAAACAGCCTGCGGGGAAAATACCCCGTCCAGCACTTCCCTGTGCTGGTTCCAGAGCAGGTTGAGGTTCCGCCAGAGGATGAACTTCGCAGGGACCTTGAAATCCATAATCCATTCACAGTCAATAATCGTATACCTGCCGCCGGAAGGGAATACGTTCTCGCTGATCAGGTCGATATTGGCTGGGTAGATGCATCCCTGCTCTTTTTCCGGAAGCGCCGCATCCCCGAAGATTTCCACAAATTCCGGCGTATCCCAGGTGTCTGTCTCCACCTTTGTGGAAAAAGCCGCGGTGAAAAAATCCTCCAGCTTCTTCAAGATGGCATTCCCGTCTTTACGGGCTGCCGCTTCCAGGCACTCATCCAGCAAGGTCTTCCCTGTAAGGAACGGGTATTCCTGGACATCTCCCGCTTTTTTCCCCTGCAGGCAGGAGACTTTGTCCGTGCGGTAGGCGTCTTCCATATCCCGCATATGGCCGATATGCCCTTTTGCCTGGTAATCCAGTGGGTATTTGCGTACGTACTTTCCTCCTTCCGGAGAGCAGAAAATAGAAGTCCCCACCTGGAACTTCGCCTTTCGGTCCCGGTTGATCTTGCCATAAAACAACGTATCTTCCTCAGGAAAACTGCCTTTTACCGCTTCCACCAGGAAAGAATTGGCGATCTGGGAAATCCAGCCTTCTTTGGCGGCAGACTGGGCTGCGCCGCTTTCCGAAAAAAGCTGCACCCGGTCCGGTTCGAAATTGTTGGCATCCGCCCCATAATGGTAAGTGGATATGGACTGGTCCGAGAATATTTTCTGGGGGAAGAAATGGTCCGGATAAGGATAATAAAAACGGACCTGGGAAAAACCTGCCTGCCTGAATAAGCCGGAAAGCTCCCCTTTGCTGAAGGTCTTCCCGCCCTTTTGATAGGAAAACTGGTTCACCCCCAGGAAATAAAAGCCGCTTTTCCCTTCCGGCGCGCCCGCAAAATATTTGAGGCCCATCCGGTTGGCGATGGAAACCAGGCACCTGCCATGTTCCGAAAGCATTCCCAGGACCCTTTGCAGCATATCCTGATAAGGCTGGCTTCCCCCTTGGTATTCCTCTGCCCGGGAAAGGGCGTCATTTAAGAAAATGAGGTCATAAGGCCCTTTGTCCGGCAGGCCTTCCAGCGTCCCCTGGCAGACAGAAAGGCCGGGATAATCCCGGTTCCTGAGACGGTTTAATCCGCACAGCTGCCCATCCGCCTCCAACGCTGTAACGTTCTTTGCCCTTTGGCACAAAAGCCCGGTCACGATGCCGCTGCCTGCTCCGACTTCCAGTACCTTTGCGTTTTCCGGTATTGGATACCAGCTGAGGATGTCCTGCCGGAGGGGAAGGGACTGGAGGAAAAAAGGATAAGTCCTCTCTTCCGCGGGGACATCTTCCAGCGTGATTTCCCCTGTAATGATCCGCCGGATATTATCGATATCCTTCTGCGAGCACTTTTGCCTGGGGCTTGTCCCAGAATACATGTTGCCTGTCATTGCGCGCCTTTCTGCCCCTTCTCGATCTTTTCAACAGAAGTGTCGGAAAACATGTCATAGTAGCCGACTGTATTTTTATCCGAAATAACCGTGATGTTGATCACGTCATAAAGCCTGTGGTATACCGTAAAGTCGCCGTTGCGGAAGCCGGTGCAGCTGACGGACAAAAGGTATTCCCCGCCCTGGAGGGACATCATCTGTTTAAAGGAAGCAATATAAACATCCCCCTCATGGGCAGTGCCGGTGTCCACCTTTTCATACATGGTATTGGTACCGGTAATATCCGTGCCCCGGATGGAACGGAAGGTATAAGTAAAGATGGGGTCCTGCACCGTGTCATGGAACAGGATTTTGGTCTTGATGGTAAACTCGCTGCCCTTCTGGATGGTACCCGTAATATTGCCCTGGTCGTCAATGACGGCAAAGTCAATCAGCTCCGCCTCCCGGGTGCCATACTCGGTCCGGTTGGGGTTGATCTTGAAATGGCTGTTCCAGTTGCCTTTGCGGAACAGCAGGCTGTCCACGCCTTCTGCCTGGCCTTCGCCGGAACCTCCCTGCTCCTGTCCTTCGGTCCCCGCTGCCCGGGCGCCTTCCCCGGCCGCTCCCTGGCCGGCAGCCTCGCCTGTCCCGGAAGAAACAGGCTCCGCACCCTCTCCGGTGCCGGCCGCATTGCTTTGGGTGCCATCTGCAGCCGCCTGCCCTTCCGCTCCCGCAGCTTCTCCGGAAGCGCCTTCTTGCTGCTTTTCATCCAGCATGTTTGCCATGTCATCGGAAGTCTCGATGCTCTTTTTCGAAGCTTCATAAGCAGAAGAAGAAAGGTCCAGCTGGTTCACCAAGAGCTTCTTATACATATTGACCATGTCCTTGGCAGAGCCTTCCGCCAGCTTCACCCCTTTATTCAAAAGGATGACCCGGTCGCAGTACTTGGAAACAGAGCTTAAGTCATGGCTGACGAAGAGGATGGTCTTCCCCTCTTTTTTGAATTCCTCGAACTTGTGGTAGCATTTTGCCTGGAAAAAGACGTCGCCAACCGAAAGGGCCTCGTCTACGATCAGGATTTCCGGGTCGATATTGATGGCCACCGCGAAAGCCAGACGGACAAACATACCACTGGAATAGGTCTTTACCGGCTGGTAGACGAAATCCCCGATGTCCGCAAAATTAAGGATGTCGTCCAGCTTGGCATCGATCTCTTCCTTGGAATACCCGATCATGGTGCCGTTTAAGTAAACGTTTTCGATGCCGGTATATTCCTGGTTAAAGCCTGCGCCCAGCTCCAGCAGGGCGGAAATACGCCCGTCGATATCGATGGTGCCGCTGGTCTGGTTCAGCACGCCGGTAATGATCTTCAGGATTGTGGATTTTCCGGAACCATTGGTCCCGATAATGCCTACCGTTTCCCCGCGCTTTACATCAAAGGAGACATGGTTCAAGGCATAGTGCTCCGTATAGCGTTTTTTCCTGGAAAACCCCAAAGCCTCTTTGAGCCGGTCCGTAGGCTTGTCATAAAGCTTATAGACCTTCGTTATATCATGAACTCGAATTGCAATATCATCCATTCGGAAATAACCTCACATCTTCCATCGCGCTTACAGGACATCCGCGAAGTGTACTTTCAGCCTGCGGAATACCACGCTGCTGATCCCTAAAAGGATCGCCACAAGGATCCAGAAATACAGCGTCTGCCGCGGCATGGTCCAGAACCAGGATTTTTCAATCAAGGTATTCCGGTAACCCTGTACCACGTAATACATGGGGTTCAGCTCCAGCAGGGTCACAATGCGCGGAGAAATTTTCATCGCTTCAATATTCCACATGATCGGCGTCATCCAGACCCCGATCTGCAGGATGATGTTGATCAGCTGTGTCAGGTCGCGGAAAAACACGTTGATGGCACAGGTAAAATAATCCAAAGCCAGCACGAACATGAACGTGCAGAACGTATAATACAGGATCTGTATCGTACATGCCGACGGATAAAACCCATAACAGGTATACAGCACGATGGTAAATACGATAAAGAAGATATGGACAAACAGTGCCGATACCACTTTTACAATGGGGATGATGCTGAT
>CADBRV010000059.1 GCA_902797185.1 uncultured Lachnospiraceae bacterium | reverse complement strand
GGCTTCTGCAGCCGCTGAAACGTATGCTTGGCTTCTGCAGCCGCTGAAACGTATGCTTGGCTTCTGCAGCCGCTGAAACGTATGCTTAGTCTCTGCAGCCGCTAATCATATGTTTTGGTCTCTGCAGCCGTGGAACCATATGTTTCGGACTCTATGGTTGGTGAATCGTTGTCCGGGCAGGTAAGCCCCGGATGGGGAAGGATAACTATGTGGCATCTGGCAGTGCCACAGATGGAAAGGGAAGTAATGGGAAAAGAAAAAGAGAGAGAAAAGTTCGGGTCGAGGATCGGTTTTATACTGGTTTCGGCCGGCTGCGCCATCGGGATCGGGAATGTCTGGAAGTTCCCGTATCTCTGCGGCCAGTACGGAGGGGCGGCATTTATCCTGCTGTACCTGGTGTTTTTGGTGATACTGGGGATCCCGGTCATGATCTGCGAGTTTTCCATCGGAAGGCGCGCGCAGCATTCGGCAGCGTTGGCATTTGAAACCTTGGAACCAAAGGGAAGCCGCTGGCATAACCTCAAATGGATCTCCATCATCGGCTGCTACATGCTGATGATGTACTACACTACAGTCTGCGGATGGATGCTGGACTATTTTGTCCGCCAGCTTTCGGGAGAGTTTGTCGGGGCATCCCCGGATACGATCGTAGGCGGCTTTAATGAGATGCTGGGGAACCCGCTGGAGATGTCCTTTTGGACGATCCTGGTCTGCGTTATCGGTTTCGTGATTTGCTTCTTTGGCGTCCAGAACGGCGTGGAAAGGATTACCAAATGGATGATGCTGGCCCTTTTGGTGCTGATGGTCATCCTGGCAGTACACTCCGTGTTCCTGAAGAACGCGGGAGCCGGCATCAAGTTCTACCTGGTTCCGGATTTTGCCAGCCTGGCACAGAAAGGCTGGGGCAACGTGGTTTACGCGGCCATGAGCCAGGCCTTCTTTACGTTGAGTATCGGGATCGGTGCCATGCTGATTTTCGGTTCTTACCTGGGCAAGGACAGGAGCCTGACAGGCGAGGCTGTGACGGTTACGGCACTGGATACCGCGGTTGCCCTGATGGCAGGGTTTATCATTATCCCGGCCTGCTTTGCGTTCGGCATCCAGCCGGACGCGGGACCGTCCCTGATTTTTATTACGATACCGAACCTGTTCTCCCAGATGCCGGGCGGCCAGCTTTGGGGCGGGCTCTTCTTTGTATTCCTGTCCTTCGCGGCCTTGTCCACGGTCATCGCGGTATTTGAAAATATTATCGCGTTTGACATGGACCTGTTCGGCTGGAGCAGGAAGAAAAGCGTTGTTGTGTCTGCGGTCCTGGTGATCCTCCTCTCCATGCCCTGCGTTTTGGGATACAATGTCTGGTCAAGCTTCCAGCCAGTAGGGCAGGGGACATCCGTCCTGGACCTGGAAGACTTTATCGTATCGAACAACCTCCTGCCTTTGGGCAGCCTGGCTTTTGTCCTCTTCTGTACCAGGAAGCGCGGATGGGGCTATGAGGGCTTTGTGGCCGAGGCAAATGCTGGCGAGGGCATGAAGTTCCCCGGACATTTCAGGGCATATATGACATATGGGCTTCCCATCGTGATCCTGATCATTTATTTCAAAGGTTATTGGGACAAGTTCAGCCCCATGGGGGCAGGGACTCTTGCGGCATGGCTGGCTTTCGCCTCAGCCCTTGTCATTTTCATCTTCTTCTGTGCTTTCAGCAGGAAGAAAAAAGCGGTTTCATAGCGAGAAGAAAATAAACTTAAATAGGAGAAGTTCGGATTATGGCACTGGATATAAGAGGCTGGTTTTTTGCCAACTTGTCCATAATCCGATCATTAGGCGGTGGAATCCTGTGAAATCCTGCCTATTACGTCATCCGCAAATTTGTGTTAGCATAAATTTAGTTAATGGTAGTCGCAGAGAGGATCGAGACGAAAGTTTCGGTCCTCTTTTTTATGCAATGGGACAGAGAGCGGGTGTCATGCCCGCATAAGCACCCATTCGATGGCGAACGGCCAGCGAGAAGCTGTGCTTCGAGCTGCCGTGCAACGCACGAATCGGTGAGGGGGATTTCATCCCCCCCCTATCCGGTCACGATGGGCAGGGAAAGGAGAAGAAAAATGCCAAAGACAAAATTGGAAAATGTGATTTTTACGGTAACAATGGCTTTCGTCATGGTCTATGGGATGATCTGTTATAATATCGCGCTGAACCGGGGAGGGATGGACAACCAGGTGTTCCTGATGGCCTTCCGTGAACTGCGTATCATGTGGCCGGTGGCAATCGTGTTAGAGCTGTTCGTAGTGGGGCGGATCGCGCCGAGGATGGCATTCACCTTTATGCAGCCGACAGACCGTCCGCAGCTTATTACCTATGCGATTTCTTTCTGCATCTGTGCGTTAATGTGCCCGATCATGAGCCTGATTGCGACAATCCTGTTTAAGGAACCGGGCTTGGGGACCTATGCACAGACATGGGCACTGAACCTGCCGGCAGCTTTTGCCATGCAGTTTATGATTGCCGGACCGCTGGTACGCTTCCTGTTCCGTCTGGTTTTCCGGCGGAAAGAGGCTAAGGCAGAAGAAATGGCGGCCTGAAAAACGGGAAAGGACATCGTGAAAAATACAGGAAAAGCACGGGTGGAAGTACAAGAAAGAACGCCGTGAAAGATACTGAAAACGGCAACGTAAAAAAGACAGAAAATAACGTTGGTAAAAACGCGTAAAACAAATTGACACCGCTGTCTCTAGCGTGCTATATTTTTCGTTAGTGAGCAAGCAGGAATGTTTTGCAAAACGACATTGATTGAGTAGCTGGCGGCATCGCCGAGGAATGCGATGAAAAGCCGGCCCTGGAAAAGAAGAAGGAAATCTTTCCAGGAGAACTTAAGTTTTTAGGGATCACATCCTTGTAAATGGTCAATTATCGTAGGGTATTGCGAAATAGTCCGGCTGCTTGAAGCGGATAAAGGCGAAAAACCAGGATACGGGAAAGATTATGACCGGGATGTGCCCATGCACATCCCGGTTTTTTATGTGCCATGGTGGGCGGCCGGCGAGAAGCGGCGCTTCGAGCAGCCGCGCATCGCACAAAATCGGTCAGGAAAGGCTTGGCCGGGACCATCCGATGTATCTGGAGGATCGAAAGAGTTATGGACCTTGTCCGTCAGCATGCGGCGCCGGTTTATGAGGCGCTGATGGAACTGAGAAAAAGGAGGGTGGTGCCCTTTGACGTGCCCGGGCATAAGCGGGGACGCGGCAACAGGGAGCTTCTGGATTTTTTGGGAGAAAAGTGCGTCGGCATCGATGTCAATTCGATGAAGATGCTGGATAATCTGAGCCACCCGGTTTCGGTGATCCGGGAAGCGGAAGAGCTTACGGCGGACGCGTTTGGCGCCAGGTCCGCTTTTTTCATGGTCAATGGCACGACTTCCGCGGTCCAGGCCATGGTGCTGGCTTCTGTGCGGGAAGGGGAGGAAATCATCCTGCCCCGCAATGTGCACAAAAGCGTCGTCAATGCCCTGGTGCTCTGCGGAGGGATCCCGGTTTATGTGCCGGTAAAGGTGAACTCCCAGATCGGCATCGCCACAGGTATGGAAACAGCTGCTGTGGAAAAGGCGATCCGGGAGCACCCGAAGGCAAAAGCAGTTTTTGTGAACAACCCGACCTATTATGGCATAGCGTCTAACCTGAAAAAGATTGTGGAGCTGGCCCACGAGGCAGGCATGCTGGCATTGGTGGACGAAGCCCACGGGACACACCTTTATTTTGGCAAGGACCTGCCGGTTTGCGGTATGAAGGCGGGCGCGGACATGGCGGCGGTTTCCATGCACAAATCCGGCGGCAGCCTGACCCAGAGCTCCATCCTGCTGGCAGGCCCTTCCGTAGATGGCGAATACCTCCAGTCCATTATCAACCTGACCCAGACTACTTCCGCTTCCTATCTCCTGATTTCCAGCCTGGACCTTTCCCGGCGCAACCTTGCACTCCATGGGGAAGAATCCTTCCAGAAGGTATCCCGCATGGCGCAGTATGCCAGGGACGAGATCAACAGCCTGGGCGGCTATTATGCCTATGGCAGGGAGCTGGTGGACGGAGACAGCGTCTACGATTTCGACGTGACGAAGCTGTCCGTTTATACCCAGGGGATCGGGCGCACCGGCATCGAGGTCTATGACATCCTGCGGGATGAATATGACATCCAGATCGAATTCGGCGATATCGGCAACATCCTGGCTTATATTTCCATCGGGGACCGGATGCAGGATATCGAACGGCTGGTGGGTGCTTTGGAAGACATCAAAAGGGTTTATGAAAAAGATCCCAGCGGCCTTTACTGCGGCGCATTTATCCAGCCGGAGCTGGTGCTTTCCCCAAAGGACGCTTTTTATGGGAAAAAAATTTCCATGCCCATTGAAAAAGCGGCGGGCCTTATCAGCGGGGAGCTGGTCATGTGCTACCCGCCTGGCATCCCGATCCTGACCCCCGGGGAAATAGTGACGGAGAAAATCATTGAATACATCGAGTATGCCAGGAAAAAAGGATGTTCCCTGATGGGCACCCGGGACCCGGAGTGCACGCTGCTGGATGTGATGGCTTGAGACAGCTGCCACTTTTGGGAAGATGAAAGGACGAATGAGACAAGCCATGCCGGCCATGGAACACAGGCTGCTAGTGATGCCTGTTGGGTATAGCAGGATTCATCATCCTTTTGGCGGAATAGAAAGCGACGGCTGTATAGAAGGTTTGGAAGGATAGAGGAAAGCGGCGGGAACGCTTTCAAAACAGAGGAAAGGGGATAGGAATGGAAATCTGGTTTTCCCAGGCAGATACCGACAACGCGCGGTTCCAGATCCGCGTGGAAAAG